>JBGVIG010000128.1:0-3779 GCA_045122995.1 Eubacteriales bacterium
TAAATTTGTGGAATACCTTCTTGCCGCGGCGGATTACGATGCCTTCTTTGAGTGCTTCTGCATCGATCTGCGCGTTGAAAGCTTCAACCTTCACGTCATTCATGACAACGCCACCCTGCATGACGAGACGCTTTGCTTCGCTCTTGGTGGGAGCGAGCTTGCCCATGACCATGATGTCAAGAATGCCGATCTTGCCATCGGTGAGAGCGGAAGCATCCACTTCGGTGGTGGGCATATCCGCACTGTTGCCGCCGCCTGTGAAGAGGTTGCGGGAAACTTCTTTTGCTTTGTCAGCTTCTTCCTTACCGTGAACGAGCGCGGTGAGTTCATATGCGAGAACTTCTTTTTTCTCGTTGATGCGGTTGTCTGCCCAGTTTTCCATTTCCTGAATTTCTTCGAGGGGAAGGAATGTGAGCATCTTGATGCACTTCATAACGTCTGCGTCGCCAACGTTGCGCCAGTACTGATAGAATTCAAAGGGAGAGGTCTTGTTCGGATCGAGCCATACTGCGTTGCCTGCAGTTTTACCCATCTTCTTACCATTGGAGTCGGTGAGGAGGGTGATGGTCATCGCGTGAGCATCTTTGCCGAGTTTTTTGCGGATAAGTTCTGTGCCGCCGAGCATATTGGACCACTGGTCATCGCCGCCGAATTCCATGTTACAGCCGTATTTCTTGAACATGTAGTAGAAGTCATAGGACTGCATGATCATGTAATTGAATTCGAGGAAGGAAAGACGTTTTTCCATTCTCTGCTTGTAGCATTCTGCGCGAAGCATATTGTTCACGGAGAAGCAAGCACCAACTTCGCGAAGAAGTTCCACGTAGTTAAGACTGAGAAGCCAATCCGCATTGTTGACCATCATCGCTTTGCCTTCGCCAAATTCGATGAATTTTTCCATCTGACGCTTGAAGCATTCTGCGTTGTGATCGATATCTTCTTTTGTGAGCATTTTTCTCATGTCGGTTCTGCCGGAGGGGTCACCGATCATGGTGGTGCCGCCGCCGATGAGTGCGATCGGCTTGTTGCCTGCCATCTGGAGGCGTTTCATCAAAGTGAGTGCCATAAAGTGACCTGCTGTAAGGCTGTCTGCAGTGCAGTCAAAGCCAATGTAGAAGGTCGCCTTGCCGTTATTGATCATTTCGCGGATATGTTCCTCATCTGTCACCTGAGCGATTAGTCCGCGGGCTTGCAATTCTTCATAAATTCCCATTTCAAAAACTTCCTTTCAAAAATAAAAAAGTCCCCTGCGTCTTGCAGAGGACGAAAATTTCGTGTTACCACCTCAGTTTACGTATCCCTTGCGGTATACGCCTTTGCGAGTGCGAATCGGCACTCTGCGCGTTAACGGGCGCTCACGTCACAGCCTACTTTTTTCGGTGTGCAGCTCAGGAATGTATCTTCCGAAAAAGCCCATATCGCCTTTCACCAACCGACGACTCTCTTTATGGCGCACTTTTTTCGTACTTGTTTCCGTCAAAGCCTTTATTTGTACCGAAATATTATAACACATTGTGTATATTTTGTCAAGAGTGTTTTGCTTGCGAAGTTATAAGAGTATTGCAAAATCATCAAACACAAAATGTCCGCCGCCGTGGTGCAGTTTTTCTTGCCGTTTAATGTCGCAAAAAGCATCAAGCGTGCGTGTGACAAGACTTGGGGTGATGGCGAGCGAATGATGTGCAGGGAAAAGCTTTTTTATAGGTAATTTCGCGATTTTTTCAAGAGATGCAAGATATTTTTCGGGATCGGTAGATTCATAATTGGCATAAAGTGTGCCGCTGTAAATGAGGTCGCCAGCAAAAAGATAGCCGGTAGCTTCTTCGAAAAAGCAAAGATGTCCCGGTGAATGTCCGGGTGTATGCAGCGTGGTTATGGTACGGCTGCCGAGGTCTATCGTATCACCGTCATGAAGAAATCTTTTTGGTGTCCCGTGAAAGATATCATAGTGTTCAATGTCAAAATTTTTAGGCAGATCACCCATTTGAAGAAACTTTTTCACCAGCGCTTTGGGTAAGGGAAACTCTTCTTCAATCCACGGTTTTTCTGCTTCGTGTACGCAAAAATCAGAAAAATATTGATGACCGCCGATGTGATCCCAATGAATATGTGTAGCAACAGCGGTGATAGGCTTGTCGGTGAGCTTGGTGACTGCTTCCGCGATGTTTGCGATGCCAAGCCCTGTGTCAATGAGAAGACTTTTTTCTTTTCCATTTAAGAGATATGCATGTGTTTCTTCAGGGTGACGGTATTCACTGATGACATGGGTGCTTTCGTCAATTTTATTGATGGTAAACCAATCGGACATGACCTCTCTCCTTATAAATAACGGGCGAGCAATGCTCGCCCACATGGTTTGTCTATTATGTGTTTATTCTTGCTCCCGCGCGAAGCTCACGTGCTGCGGCGAGCGTTTGCTCGGTGATGGCAGCACCGCCGATGATGCGCGCGATCTCTTCGAGCCGTTCTTCTTCGGAAAGCTCACGCACAGAGGATTCCGTTCTGCCGTCTGTCTCCGTTTTGGAAACGAAAAGATGTGTATCCGCGAGCGCGGCGATCTGCGGTGAATGGGTGATGCAAATCACTTGTGTTCCGTTTTGTGCCACCTCACGCAGTTTGATGCCGATCTTGTGAGAGGTTCTGCCCGAAATGCCCGTGTCGATCTCATCGAAAATGAGCGTTGCGGTCTGCTCCTTGTCTGCAAAAGCACAACGAAGTGCCAGCATCATGCGGGAAAGCTCACCGCCCGATGCCACTTTGGAAAGAGGCAAAAGCGGTTCACCGGGATTGGCTGAAACGAGAAAAGAAACACGGTCAATTCCGTTTTTGATAAAATCACTGAGCGGTGTGACGTCGATATGGAAACGAACCTTTTCCATTTCCAAAAAGGCGAGCTCGGAGGTGATTTTTTCTTCCAAAGATTTTGCGGCACTCTTGCGTTTTCGCGTGATTTCAGCGGCGATACGGCGCATTTCTTCGCGTTGTTCCGAGAGTTCGGTTTCGAGGTCTTCCATGCGCTCACCTGCGGATTCGAGGTCGTGCAGGCGATTGAGTGCGGATTTTCGGAATGCTTGGATCTCTTCCACTGTGCCGCCGTATTTTTTGCGAAGTCTTGCCAGATGATCCAGACGCTCCTCGATCTTGTCCAAAAGCTCACCCGGGTTTTTCACGCCCATATCACATTCCTTGCGCACGGTTTCTGCGATGTCTTCCATGCGATAACGGAAATCTGTCAGCAGTTCGGTAAAGGCTTGGCTTTCTGCGAGCACACCGTCAAGACCTGCCAATGCTTCCTCTGCTTTTTCGATGAGATCGCAAGCAGAGAAGCCTTTTTCATTCTGATAAAGCGCGCGATAGATGAGCTTGGCATATTTGCCGATCTTTTCTGCGTTTTGAAGCTGTGCGCGCTTGCGTTTTAAGTCTTCCTCTTCATTTTCTTTGGGGTTTACTGCATCAATATCACGGATCTGATATTTGAGAAGCTCAATGGTTCGCTCTTTTTCCTGTTCATCGCGTCGGATCTCGGCAAGGTATTTTTTCGTTTCATTTGCTTGATCATAAATCGTAGCGAAGCGTTCTTTTTCTGCTTCACAATCTGCAAATGCATCGAGAAAAACGATGTGGGTATCTTCATTCAAGAGAGATTCACTTGCGTGCTGACCATGGATACTGACGAGCTTGCTTGCAATATCACGGAGCAGGGAAAGAGGTACCGCACGTCCGTTGATGCGCGCGGTGGAGCCGCCGCGGTCTGTGATATCGCGCTGAAAAAGGAAGGT
>JBGVIG010000129.1:0-5923 GCA_045122995.1 Eubacteriales bacterium
TAGTGCGGCTGTCGATACGAGGCGGTGTGCCTGTTTTGAAGCGCATGATCTTGATGCCTTTTGCCTCAAGAGAAGCAGTCAGATTCTTCGCGGCATGAAGTCCGTCGGGGCCGGAGGATTGTGTGAAATCACCGATGATCACACGCGAATCCAGAAACGTGCCTGTGCAAATGACAGCGGCTTTTACCTTCCAAACCGCACCGAGATCGGTCACGACTTCGGTCACCTCGCGTTTTTCGTTCATGCGAATGTCGGTGATCTCTGCCTGCACAAGGGAAAGATTTTCTGTGTGTTCGATGGTGGTTTTCATGATATCACGGTACAGCATGCGGTCTGCTTGAATACGCTTGGAGTGGACGGCGGGGCCTTTGCTGGCGTTGAGCATACGATCTTGCAGCATTACTTTGTCTGCTGCTCTGCCCATTTCGCCGCCAAGTGCGTCGATTTCATAGACGAGCTGACCTTTGCCTGTGCCGCCGATGGAGGGGTTGCAGGGCATATTGGCAACGGCATCGTTGGAAATGGTGAAAAGTACGGTGCGGCAACCCATGCGTGCAGCGGCAAGAGCAGCTTCGCAGCCTGCGTGTCCTGCGCCGATCACGGCAATGTCTGCCGAATCCATATAAAATTCCATAAAGAAAATCCTTTCGCGAAAACAAGAACTCTTGTTTTCTGTGTGAATTTTGTGGTGAACGGAAAACGAACGAAGTTTCGCGACTTCCGTTTTTATTTATGATAATTCCCGCCCGAAAGAATATTCTCGGCGCGGTAGATCTGTTCGATGAGAATGACGCGCATCATGCGATGGGTGAAGGTCATTTTGGAAATGGAAAGACGCATATCTGCCATCTTTTTCACACGCTCGTCCATACCGAATGCACCACCGATGATAAATGTGATCTCGGAGTAGCCTGCAACGGTGACAGCTTCGATCTTTTCTGCGAGTTCTTCAGAGGAGATCTGTTTGCCTTCTACGCAAAGCGCGATTTTATAACTTTTTTGAGGGAGCGCTTCAAGAAGTCGATCGCCCTCTTTTTTGATGACGAGCGCGATCTCTGAAGCGCTTTCATCTTTTGGTTTTTCTTCTTTTAATTCAATGTTTTTGATCTTGCAGGTCTTGGAAAGGCGTTTTTCATATTCCTCGACGGCCTGCGCGAAAAATTTATCTTTGATATTTCCGACGTATAGAATGTTGATTTGTAGCATATATTTTTTATTTTTTGTAGGGGAGAATACAATTCTCCCATGAATTTGAAGAAAATTGATTTTTCTATGTTCATTTTCTCTTTTTGAAAGAGAAAACGAACCAAAAGAGAACCTCCTGTTTTATATCCCCCTCTTTTTAAAACGGGATTTTCAAGGGACGAGTCCCTTGAACGGGTCAAGGGCGGCGCCTTGCAGGGTATGGGACGGCGTCCCATCAACCAACGCGTGTGGGGGTGTCGGGAGAAGCTACGGCGAGTGTCACGCCGGGGATATCCGCAAGCGCCGCTTCTACGGTTGCGTGTGCGACGGGCGGATAGTTGTTGTCTTTGGAAAGATGCGCAAGAACGATGTGTTTGGTGCCGTTTTCCGCGAGGAAGCGTGCAAGCTCTGCCGCTTTTTCATTGGAAAGATGGCCTGTCGGCGCTAAGATGCGGCGCTTGAGCGTATAAGGATATGGCCCCATCAGGAGCATTTCCACGTCATGATTCGCTTCGATCACCGCAGCTCTCGCGCCTCGGAGAGATTTGCAAATGGTTTCCGTGATGCAACCGATGTCTGTGGCAAGACCGAATTTTTCAATTTCGCCATTTTCACGCGTGTATTCCACAGTGTAGCCAACAGCCGCTGCGCTGTCGTGCGGCGTCATAAAAGAACGAACGGTCGTATTACCGAATTTGATCGTGAAGGGCGCGTCATGCAGATAAAGATCACCGAGAAGAGAAGCTTTGGGATCCTTGATCATCGCTTTTGCGGAAGCGGTGATCATGTGCGTGGGAATGTGATGCTTTTTGGAGATCACCTCAAGACCTTTGGTGTGGTCGATGTGCTCATGCGTGATGAAGATCGCGCTGATGCGGGAAAGGAAAGACCCCACTTTTCCGAGTCCCGTTTCCACCGCGCGGGCGTTGACGCCCGCGTCGATGAGAAGCTCTGTGTCGGGAGTTTTTATGTAAACGCAGTTACCGGACGAGCCGGAATAAAGGGTATATGCCGTGATATCAGCCATGGTATACCGAAGCCGCACCGAGAGGACGAACAGAAAGCTCGGTCACAGCACCGTTGCCGAAAACTTTTTCCATGGTGGCGCGGAATTCTGCCATCTTTTCGTGCGGAACGAATGCCTGCATGGTGCCTGCGAAACCGCCGCCGTGAACGCGCCATGCGCCCTTTTCGCCGAGGATCTCACTTGCGATCGCACAAGCGAGGGTGATACCCTGTTCTTCGGGTGCCTTGGGAGAATAGTAGTTCTGGAGAAGTGTTGCGCTGGAGTTGCCGGACTCCTTGATGATGGAAAGGAATCCTTCGATGTTGCCGTCTGCAAGAGCAGTGAGCATACGTTCTACGCGTGCATTTTCGCGGATAAAGTGGAGCGCACGAAGAATAGCACGGTCGCCGACGGTCTTGCGGATCTCTGCCGCTTTGCCAATGATGTCCGCTTCGGTAAGACCGCGGAGAACAGGCTTGCCGAAAGTAGCGGCAACAGCCTTCATTTCTGCGGGAACTGCCGCGTAGTCATCGGTGAGGTTTGCGTGAGAACCGCCCGTATTGACGATGCAAAGGGAATAGCCTGCTTTTGTAAGGTCAAAAGCGATGCGCTCAGCGATGGGCGCTTTGGGGTCTGCGAAGTCGATGGTAACGAAGCCGCCTGCCGCACAAGCAACCTGATCCATAAGTCCGCAGGGTTTGCCGAAGTGTGCATTTTCTGCGTACTGGGAGATCTGAGAAAGCTCAATGTAATCCACAACGCCATCGTTGTAAAGATAATTGAGGATCGTGCCGACCATATCTTCAAAAGCGGCGGAGGAGGAAAGACCGGAGCCACCGAGAATATCGGAGGTGGTGTATGCTTCAAAGCCGCCGATCTTGTGACCGTTTTTGATAAAACCGTCGCAAACGCCGCGAATGAGTGCGGAGGAACGGCCTGTTTCCTCCATCTGCGGCGCGAGCTTTGTGATGTCAATGACATCTTCGTCAAATCCTTTGCTCTTCATGCGAATGACTTCACCGTCGGTCTTCTTGACGATGGCGATGATATCAAGGTCGATGGAAGCTGCGAGGACTTTGCCGTAGTTGTGGTCTGTGTGGTTGCCGCAGATCTCACTTCTGCCTGCAACGGAGAAAACGGAAAGCTCGTTTGCGGTGCCGAAGATCTTTTCGAATTCATCAAAAGCGGCGTTGTAGCGCGCTTTCACGTCTGCCATATCGCGGCCTGCGTAAAGCTGATCGAGGGTAGATTGTGCTTTGGTGAAAAATTGTTCTCTGTTAAACATGGAAAAATCCTCCGAGTTTTATTTGCGGTGCATGCCGCTTTTTTTGGTTCGTGTGGCGTTTTTATTTTGATTCTTGGGATACGGATTCGGGGGCTTGCGTTTGATGCTGTGTGTTTGTTTGCCGCCGGTGGTCTTTTTGTCCGTCTGCGAGGGTTTGCCTGCATCTTTTTTCGCACCGAAGCTTGATTGCTTGTCGGGGCGAATGAGGCAGTTTTCGCCGTAACCGATGAGGTCATGTCTGCCTGCTTTGCGAAGCGCCTTCATGACGATCTCGCGGTTTTCGGGGCGGAAATACTGGAGAAGTGCGCGCTGCTCTGCTTTTTCTTCTCTGGTCTTGGGAACAAAAATCGGTTTTTCTGTGTAAGGATCCAGCCCTGTGTAGAACATACAAGTGGAGATCGTGCCGGGGGTGGGGTAGAAGTCCTGCACCTGCTCGGGGTGAAGACCTTCTTTTTTGAGGAAGAGCGCAAGCTCGATCGCGTCCTTCGGCGTGCTGCCGGGATGGGACGACATGAGATACGGCACGAGATATTGCTTCATATTCATGCTCTTGGTCAGCTCATAGAAGCGATGGCGGAATTTTTCATAAGTTGCGATGTTCGGCTTGCCCATAGCGGAAAGCACGCCGGCAGAACAATGCTCGGGAGCGACCTTCAGCTGACCGCTGACGTGATAACGCACGAGATCCTTGAAAAATTCTTCGTTTTTATCGAGAATGAGATAGTCGAAACGGATACCGGAACGAATGAAGACCTTTTTGATGCCGGGGATCGCGCGGATCTTGCGGAGCATACGCAGATATTCGCTGTGATCGACAATGAGATTTTTGCAGGGTTCGGGGGCAAGGCATTTTCTGCCCTTGCACATACCTCTCTTTTCTTGACCTTTGCAGGAAGGTGCGCGGAAATTCGCCGTAGGACCGCCAACGTCATGGATATATCCCTTGAAATCGGGCATTTTGGTGAGAAGCTCTGCTTCCTTGAGCACAGATTCTTCGCTTCTGACGGTGATCTGTCTGCCTTGGTGGTATGCGATCGCGCAGAAATTGCAAGCACCATAGCAGCCACGGACGTGATTGACGGAAAACTTAACTTCTTCGATGGCGGGAACACCGCCGAGCGCCTCATAAGAGGGGTGATAATTTCTTTCATAAGGGAGTGCGTAAACGCGGTCAAGCTCTTCGGTTTCCAAAGGAAGGGAAGGTGGATTTTGCACCACGATCTTTTTGCCGTGGCGCTGAATGACCGTCTTGCCGCGAACAGCATCATGCTCGTCCTGCTGAATACGGCAGGAGCGTGCGTAAGCGAGATAACCCTCGGGCGTTTTTGCTTTGACCTCTTCAAAAGGCTGACACTCTACGGAATTCGGAATGTATACGTAATCATCGGTGGAAACGGCGTAAGCGGTGCCGCGAATATCGTGCATCATGGAGATGTGTTCGCCTTCATCGAGGCGGCGTGCGATCTCGACGATCTGATGCTCACCCATGCCGAACATCAAAAGATCCGCGTCGGTGTCCATGAGGACAGAGGGGCGCACACTATCGTCCCAGTAGTCATAGTGCGCAAAACGGCGCAAAGATGCCTCGAGTCCGCCGATGCAAAGCGGAATATCCCCGAAAAGACGGCGGATATTTTTGCAGTAAACCGTTACGGCGCGGTCAGGGCGCTTGCCTGCCACACCGCCTGCGGTGTAATAGTCGTCATTTCTTTTTCTTTTGGCAGCGGTGTAGTGTGCCACCATGGAGTCAATATTGCCGCTGTTGACGAAAAACGCAAGGCGCGGTCTGCCGAATCGCAGATAATCTTCATCGTTTTGCGGCTGTGACAAAATACAGATGCGAAAGCCTTCCGCTTCCAGAACGCGGGAAACGATCGCTGTGCCGAAGCTGGGGTGGTCAACGTAAGCATCACCCGTCACGATGACGATATCGGGTGCGTCCCAGCCGCGGGCTTCCATTTCTTTTTTTGTGATCGGTAAAAATGCCATATCGTGAGGGGACCTTTCTTTGTTTTTTTACAGGGAGGATTGCGGGGCTTTGCCCCTGCACCCCACCAAGGGGCATTACCCCTTGGATCCCATGGTAGGGTGCAGTTCATAAAAACGCGAGTGATGTGTTTTGTTTTTGGTAAAATTGTTGTTCGCACTTGGCTATCGTTCGCCGTAGTTCCGCCGTGGCTTTTGTGCGAAGTCACAAAAACACGTGTCGGGGAGGCGATAGATAAAGCTTATGGTTTATACGAAAGCAAGAAGCGATAAAACCGCAGGTTTTTTGCTTCTTTTGGTACTTTTCTTTCAAAAAGAAAAGTACAATATTTCTCTTTCAAAAAGAGAAAAGGGCATACGATGTATTAGCCTTCAAAGAGCGCTTTGAAGAGCTTTGTCATATAATAGCAGTCGTCGGTGCCGCCGAATTCTCTGACAGCGTGCATCGCGAGCATCGGGTT
>JBGVIG010000130.1:0-1729 GCA_045122995.1 Eubacteriales bacterium
GAAGGACGCCGAAATCTTCGAGAAGAACGGGAAAAGAATGATATAGGAAAGACCGAGAAGCAAAACAAAACGGAAAACAGCGATAAGAATTCTGGTATAGAATCTGCTATTGAGATATTTTGCTTTCATTCTCTCTTTCAGGGAGGCTCTTTCGAAATCGACCCTGATCTTATTTTTGGATTCTTTCAACACACGGGGTGTTTCTTGGCTCTTATTCATAGTTTTTCCTCCCTTCCTTATTCACCTTTACGGTTATAGAATACGAAGTTCTTGAAGATCAATGCAACAAGACCAAGAGCAACGATTACGACCGCGAAGTAAGTCCAAGCAGCTGCTGACTGCAAGCCGTTAGGAACACCGTCGGGGGAGATCGCAATGATCGCCTGCATAACTTCGTTCGACTCTGCTGTGAAAGAGTCAATGATGGTATAGAATGCGTTAACAAGAATCATCGGGCTGATCATCGGGAAGGTGATCTTCCAGAATGTTTCCCAAGCCGTCGCGCCTTCCATCTGACAAGATTCATAGATCGAAGGGGAGATGGACTGCAAACCGGAAAGGAAGATAAGCATCTGTACACCGGAGCGGTTAACGATACTATAAATATTGTTAACGAGGTCGGTGAGCATGGTTACAACCGTACCGCTAAGACCAAGGCCGCTGAGCATCATGTTCATATCCATAGCGCTCACGATGTTGCCCGTTTCATTCGCAGTACCCATATCAATGCCCTCAGTGCTCTGCATGGATTCCAAAATGGTGTTACCTACACCGTCGATCTTTGCAATGATACCCGCGCCTACAACGACAGGGATAAAGAAGATCGCACGGAAAGTGGTACGGCCAATCATCTTCTGGTTCAAAAGAACCGCAACGAAAAGAGAGAGCATGATGATGATTACGATATCAACGATCTGTGATACAAAGCTTGTGAAGATAAGTTCGATAAAGGTCTTACCTTCCGTGTCAACGGTCGTCATCAACTGTTTAGCAAAGTTATCAAAACCGACCCAGGTGAGCGAGTACCCGCCGCCTTTGATGGCGGGTATCGCGTTGTACTGAGCAAAGCTATAAATGAAGGATTCATAAATAACGTTTGCATAGATGAAAACAATACCGAGAATAAACGGAAGAACAAAGATCCAACCGCATCTGTTTCTTCTTTCGATCAGAGAGGCGCCTCTGCGTTTTTTCTTGGCTTGACCGGACGCAAGAGCGGTGTTATTTGTTTTGATGTCTTTAGTCATTTTACCACCTCTCCTTTCATCAGTTCATAGTGTAAGACTGCGGTGCAACTTCAACGTATTCTGTTGTGGAAACAGGAACAAGAACAGTGCTTGTTGTGTAGTTGAAGTAGCAGATTGTGCCGTCTTCGTTTGTGAGTTTAACAACGTGATCAGTGCTCTTGTTGATTGCGGAAAGTGCTTTGTCAAGAGCGTTCTTTGCACGTGTGATCTGTCTTTCATTGCCAGTTGCAAGAGCAGCAACATAGTTCTCATAAGCTTCGTCATAAGTCTTGAGCTGACCTGCTGTGGGCTGCATGGAAGTAACAGCTTCATAAGTGAGTTTATCAAGCGAGATCGCTTTGATATCCTTGGTGTTTACAAAAGATTCTGCGCCGAGAACGTAGATACCGCCGTTTACTTCAATCGCTACATCGTAAGCGTTGTAGTTGATATAGAATACGGTTTCGTTGCCGTTGTCTTCGGTATAAGTTACGGAAACAACG
>JBGVIG010000131.1:0-2561 GCA_045122995.1 Eubacteriales bacterium
GGCTCTGCCCTGCACCTGCCAAGGGACGAGCCCCTTGGAACCCGATGAGGGAAATATTTGAGAATCTCTCAGGGGGATTTCCGTAAACGCGGGCGCGATAGGGAAGAAATTTTTGTTAAAACATATTGCGCGGTGCAAATCTGCACCGAATACATTCTCGCCGCGATTCCTCCGTTTCGTTTTCCAAACGAAACGTGTCGGGCGGCGCGCCCACGCGATAAAACTGCGTAAGTTTTTTCTTCTCTTTCGTTCTTTCTCTTTCAAAAAGAGAAAGAATACCCACAAAAGCTATCGAAAAGTAAAAAACCGATGCTCACGCATCGGTTTTTTCGTTATGTATCTTATCTCACGCCAAAGAGCAGAGCACCGTATGTAGGATAGGGCCAATATTCGGTAGCCGTCAGAGCTTCTGCCGCATCAACGTGCGCACGCAGTCTTGCCATCTTCGGCAAAACTTCGGTTTCAAAACCTTTTGCCATGGTGAGTGTTTCGTCCATTTTCTTCACACAAGCGGTCGCGGCTTCCAATCTGCCAAGCTCCGCATAAATTTCATCGGTCAAGGTGGAAAGCTTGCGCAGGGTTTCGCTTTCATAGCGGCAAGGAATATCCGCAAGTGCGCGTTTGCTGATGAGCGTATTTCCAAGCTTTTCACAATATGCGCTGATCGCAGGCAAAATATCGCGGCTGACCATATCAATGGCAGTAAGTGCTTCGATATTAACTACCTTTACATAAGCTTCGAGCATGATCTCCGTTCTAGCACGGAGTTCACGTTCCGAGAAGACCTTATGCTTGCAGAAAAGTGCGATATTCTTTTCCGCAACAAATTGCGGGATCGCATCGGGTGCGGTGCGCAGATTGGTAAGGCCCCGCTTTTCTGCTTCTGCGATCCAGGCATCGTCATAACCATTGCCATTGAAGA
The DNA here is from genome assembly GCA_045122995.1 of Eubacteriales bacterium. GTDB lineage: Bacteria > Bacillota > Clostridia > Oscillospirales > CAG-272 > QALR01. The sequence goes on from JBGVIG010000131.1 coordinate 923, forward strand.
TGATGCGTTTATGATCGCGAATCGTCTTCACGATCAGTTCATGGAGTGCCGTTTCAAAGTTTTCTGCCTGTTCCAGTGTATCTGCAAACTGACAAAGAGATTCTGCAACTGCAGTATTGATAATGGTATTACAGTCGGAAACCGATGCGGAAGAACCGAGCATACGGAATTCAAATTTATTACCTGTGAACGCAAAGGGGGAAGTTCTGTTGCGGTCGGTGGTATCTCTCGGGAATTTAGGCAAAACGTGTACGCCGACACGCATCAGTGTTTTTTCTTTTGCATTGTAAGAGGTTTCTTTTTCCAAAGCCGCAAGCACTGCCGTGAGTTCATCGCCAAGAAACATGGAAACAATTGCAGGTGGCGCTTCCGAAGCACCCAGACGGTGATCATTACCCGCTGTTGCCGCAGAAACGCGAAGAAGATCCTGATAATCGTCCACCGCTTTGATGACCGCACAAAGGAAAAGAAGAAATTGTGCATTTTCGTAGGGCGTTTCTCCGGGATTCAAAAGATTCACGCCTGTGTTTGTAGTGATAGACCAGTTATTATGTTTACCGCTACCGCTCACGCCGGCAAAAGGTTTTTCATGCAAAAGGCAAACAAGACCATGCTTTTTCGCGATTTTTTGCATCAGCTCCATGGTGAGCTGGTTGTGGTCTGCAGCAATATTAGTCGTTGTAAAGACGGGAGCCAATTCATGCTGAGCAGGCGCTGCTTCGTTATGCTCGGTTTTGGCATAAACGCCAAGCTTCCAAAGTTCTTCGTCCAGTTCCTTCATAAAAGCGGCAACACGAAGCTTGATCGTGCCAAAATAGTGATCATCAAGCTCCTGTCCTTTGGGTGAACGCGCGCCAAAAAGAGTTCTGCCTGTGTAAATAAGGTCGGGACGTTTATCAAAATATTCTTTATCCACAAGGAAATATTCCTGTTCGGGACCGACGGTGGTCTTCACAGAGGTCACGTCAGCATTGCCAAAAAGCTTTAGCACACGCATCGCCTGACGATTGATCGCTTCCATGGAACGCAAAAGCGGCGTCTTTTTGTCCAAAGCATCGCCACCGTAGGAGCAGAATGCCGTAGGGATACAAAGCACACCGTCTTTCACAAAAGCATACGATGTAGGGTCCCATGCGGTATAGCCGCGCGCTTCATACGTTGCGCGCAAGCCACCGGAGGGAAAAGACGAAGCATCAGGTTCACCCTGCACGAGCTCCTTGCCGGAAAATTCCATAATCACTCTGCCCGTATCGTCGGGAGAAATAAAGCTGTCGTGTTTTTCGGCAGTGATTCCTGTCATCGGTTGAAACCAATGTGTATAATGTGTCGCACCAAGCTCCACAGCCCAATCTTTCATGGCATTCGCCACAACATTTGCCACATTGATATCTAAACTTCTGCCGTCTTTGATGGTTCTGACCATCGCTTTATATGTTTCTTTCGGCAAGCGTGCGCGCATCGTAGTGTCATCAAACACGTATTTGCCGAAATATTCGGGAACGAAACTCATACTTTTCATATCCTTTCGGGTTATTGTTTTTTGTCACAAAAAATCGACTTCATTTTTGTTATTTATAGATAATTATATCTTTTTACAAAAAAATTGTCAATACAATTGTCTTACATTTGGAAAGTTTTC
>JBGVIG010000132.1:0-1318 GCA_045122995.1 Eubacteriales bacterium
TCCTTGTGGAGGGTAGAGGTTACCGATTGGCTTGCAGATGAAAATCTTCTTGTGATTACGGTGGATAATTCGGCAAATGATACGGTATATCCGCAGGTGGCGGATTTCACGTTTTACGGCGGTCTTTACCGCAATGTAAATATGATCTGTGTTGCGGATTCGCATTTTTCCCTTGATGAATTTGGGAGTGACGGTGTTTATGTCACACCTGAAATTTTGGAAAGCGATGCCGATATCCATGTGAAAGCATGTCTTACGAATAAAAAAGCAGGGCAGAAGATCTCTTATAAAATTCTTGATATCGACGGGGTAATCGTGTCTTCCAAACTTACAGAAATGACCGAGGTGATGTTGCACATTTCTGATGTTCATCTTTGGCACGGCAAAAAGGACGCTTATCTTTATACGCTTTGCGCGGAGCTTTGGGAGGACAATGCGGTGTTAGATACCGTTTCTGTGCGATTTGGCTGTCGTTCCTATGAGATTGATGCGGAACGGGGATTTATCTTGAATGGGGAAGAATATCCGCTGCGTGGTGTTTCGCGTCACCAGGACAGATGGAGCGTGGGTAATGCACTTTTGCCGGAACATCATAGGGAAGACATGGATCTCATCTGTGAACTCGGCGCTACAACGATCCGTCTTGCGCATTATCAGCATGATCGCTTCTTTTACGATCTTTGTGATGAACGTGGTATGGTCGTTTGGGCAGAGATCCCGTATATTTCGAAACACATGAAGAATGCGCGCGAAAATACGATCTCGCAGATGCAGGAGCTCGTTTTGCAAAATTATAATCACCCTTCCATCGTTGTCTGGGGACTTTCCAACGAGATCACCATGAATGGCGATGACGATCCTGATCTTTTGGAAAATCATCAGATTTTGAAGGATCTTTGTCATTCGCTCGATCCAACGCGCAAAACAGCAGTCGCGGCACTTTCTCCTTGTCCGATCGATAGCCCTTATTTAAAAATTCCCGATGTGGTCGCTTATAACCATTATTTTGGTTGGTATGGTGGCGACGTTTCTATGAACGGCCCTTGGTTTGATCGCTTTCATGCGCATTTTCCGAAAATTCCGATCGGCTGTTCCGAATATGGCTGTGAAGCACTAAATTGGCATACCTCTGATCCTGTGCAGGGGGATTATACTGAGGAATATCAGGCATATTATCATGAAGAGCTGATCAAACAGTTTTTTTCGAGAAAATATTTATGGGCAACATACGTTTGGAATATGTTTGATTTCGGTGCGGACGCACGGAACGAAGGCGGCGAAAACGGACAAAACCACAAAGGACTTGTGACCTTTGATC
>JBGVIG010000133.1:0-6226 GCA_045122995.1 Eubacteriales bacterium
GCATACGGGCGATCGCAGTTTTTCCATATCCTTGCGAAAAGAGCGTGAAAACCTCACGAACCACAGCGGCGGCTTCCTCATCAACGACGAGATGTCCCTTCTGATCGGGATCTTTTTTATACCCATAAAGCGCAAAAGAGCCGATGTGAAAGCCGTTTTTTCGTTTATTGTTCAGCACACTTTTGATATTCTCGGACATATCCTCAAGATACCATTCGTTAACAAGTCCGTTGATCTGGCGTGATTTTTTGTTTCCTTTATTGGCTGTATCAGCGTTATCCACAACACTTATGAATCGAATACCAAGGGAAGGAAAGAGTCCGTGAATATATTTTTCCACCAATTCCAGCTCTCGTGTGAATCGAGATTGCGTTTTACACAGTACGATATTAAATTTTTTCGCCTCGGCATCTTCTATAAGACGGTTGAATTCGGGACGTTTTCTGTCAGCACCGGTGTAATCATCATCGCTGTAAATGTCATAAATATCCCAACCGTGTTCCATTGCATATTGTAAAAGCATATTTTTTTGGTTTTGAATACTTTCGGAATCATCTGTTTTTTGTTTTTTGTCGTGGTCTTCCTCGGAAAGTCGACAATAGATCGCGGTTTTCATGATGCTTGCCCTTTGCTTTGTTTATTTTTTTCCATACGGTTTATCAAATCGATCCACACCCGTGTGTAGATTGCGGCAGTTGGCTCTTTTTTGCCGTTTTTATATACATTTGTAATCATAGCAGGACCTTCGTTCTTGTGTATTTGACGAATTGGAAGCTATGAAAAAGTGCATATTTACCAAATTTCATAAAACTTCATAATTCTTCTTGAAATTTCATTTTTTTTATGTTATACTATATTCGCATTATGAACGGTAAATGCCGTTTTTCGTTATTTATCAATGGCAAAGTCTTTTTGCGTGCTTTGCCAAAGGTCCCCGGTTGGATAAGGAGAATATAAAAATGACAAGTAATACGATCGCACAGGAAATTATTATATTAAGAAGCTCAAAAGGTTGGACACAGCAACAGCTTGCGGATCGCCTCAAAACAACACAGCGTACCGTGGCGGCATGGGAATCGGGCGATTCCATTCCACGAAATAAAATGAAGGTGCTTCTTGCCAAAGCTTTTGATCTTCCAGAGCATTATTTTCTCACCGAAGAAAACGAGGCGCTTGAACCCTCGGACAATGGACAGCTTGATGAATTGATGCAGAAATTTGATCGCTTGTTAAAAGAAACAGGCTACGCCGTTTCTGAGGATAAGAAAAAAATGTGTTTGGATTCTTGTTACCGAATCTTAACGGACAGTAAAAAATGAGAAAGGATAACGATGAGATGAAAACACCTATTATCGGTTTTGACTTTGGAAATTATAATTCTTTTGCGGCTTTTATTTCAGATCTGGATGTGGAAAAAAGCAGGCTTGGTGGCATGGCTCAGCCGCTTTCGCCCGAAAGTGGTTTTCCCAGCGCTTTCTTCTATTCCGCTTCGGGGAAGATTCGTGAAGCTGCTACGTTACCTTGGTGTGGAGAAAAAGCAGTGTCCACACAAGCGTATCCTTTGAAAAATCGCACACGTCTTCTGAAACGACATCTCGGCGAAGAGCTTGTTTTGGACGATCGTACCTTCACATATGATGAGGCGATCGTGCAGGTGGCACAATACTGCATCAGAAAAGCAAACGCCGACTTGAAGCGGAGTTTTCTTACCCAATCTGATCAGATCTCGCTTTCTTATCCCTCCACCTATACCTGCGCACAGCGTCAAAGACTGATTGAATTAATGGAAAAGGTGACCTTAGAGGACGGCACGCCCGTGAAAGTGATGGGTACGATCGCAGAGCCTGCCGCGGCGGCACTGGATTATCTTGCAGAATTTGCAAAAAAAGACGAAGATACCACAATCCTCACTTATGACCTTGGCGGCGGTACTTTCGATCTTGCGTTGGTTTCAGCATATCCAAAGGGCAGACAGAATAGCCGAGGCAATACGTATTATTATGATATCATCAATACGCGCGGACTTGGCGATCTCGGCGGCTCGGATTTTGACAAGATCCTTTGGAATATGGCACAATCGAAGATCAGAGAAGCAGGCCTTTCTTTGAAAAAGTTTGAGCTTGATGCGCTGGAGGGTTCTATCGAAACCAATAAGATCGAGCTTAGCGATTACGAATATACGGACATCGAATTTTATACCGAAGAGGACTACGAACATATTACGATCACACGCGAGGAATATGAAAAAGCGATCCTGCCGCTTGTGCAAAAAACGATCGAAGAAACGAAAAAGCTTCTCGACGATCACCCTGCACAAAAGCCGGAAGTGATCCTTTTGACGGGCGGTGCCAGCCAGACACCGCTGATCTTACGAGAACTGGAAAAAGCGCTGCCGTCTTATGCAGGTAAGATCGGTCATTACCGTCCTCATCAAGCAATCGCATTCGGTGCGGCGCGTTTCGGTGCGGTGGAGGAGGATACAGATCCCGTTACTTCCGCCGTTCAGCAGAGAACGATATACGATCTCGGTGACACCTGCTATGAAGAAAACGGAAAAGAAGTGTTTGAGGTTTTCATTCCCAAAGGAACGGAGCTTCCTTGCGAGAGCGAATTTCACAATTTCCTGACGAGAGGAAAAACACAGCGTTACGTTCGTTTCTCCGTATACGAGGCAAAACGCCAAGATTCGGACTATCAAAACGCAAAAGAGGATTACACGGAGATCATGAGCGGAACGCTGGATCTCGGTAGAGAATGTCCTTATCACACCAAAGTGCGCTCACGCTTCGCGGTGGATAAGATGGGATGTCTTACTGTTGAGGCTTTTGAAACGGAAAATCCTTCGGGCGCGAGCCTTACGAAAACGGTGGAGCTTAAAAATTTAAGCTAAAGACTATGGAGGAATCGATTATGGACGAAAAGAAAAATCACGGCGCCGAAGCGTTCGGCTGTGATATCGGAAATGGTTTCGGTTTTATTTCCGTTTTGGAAAAAGAAACGCAAAGAGCTGTTTCTATGTTTCCCGAAAAATATCGCAATTTACGGGAAGGGTTGCCGACGATTGCGCACATCGTTCCTCCAAACGGCGAAACCGTGGAAATTTTTGATTTTGCACACGGTTGTGCGCAAAGAGCGACAAGAAGAAATCCTGAAAGAGGCGTTTGGGCGGTCAAAACGCGTATGAAAGAAGAAACTATTACGGTAAGGGGAATTGAAAAACCGATTGCACCGGAACGCATTTATGCGGCGATCGCGCGTGACCTTGTGATCCTTGCCAATGAAGAGCGGGCAACGAGAGGTGAGGTTCCGCTTTATGATCTTGTGATGACATTTCCTGCATCTTTTGCGGAAAATCTCTCCTTGCTCAAACGTATGCAAAACAGCATTGAGGCGATCTGTATTGACGGCAAGCCGCTTCGTGTGGTGGGAAGATTGCCTGAGCCTGCGGCGGTGGCGATCGACTATTTATACTATGTGCAAAACGTGGCGGAAGAACCGTTTGCTCTGCGCGACGGCGGCTTTACCGTCCTCGTCTATGATCTTGGTCACGGTACCTTTGATGCGGCGCTCGTGACGGCGAGAAACCGCGGTGAGCCTTATGAAGTCCTTGCCAAGCAAGGACACCCTGAGGTGGGCGGTAAAAATTTCGATGCGCTTCTTTACGAAGAGCTTTGCGCCGTATTGGAGCAGGATTATGGTTACGTTCCGCGCAACGCGCTTGAAAGAGAAGAGCTTCGCTGTCTTGCGGTGGAGATCAAGCATGGGCTTTCCGAAAACGAAATCTATACTGCACAGCAGCAGATTCCGGGTGGCGATTACGCAGAGATCACGGTGACACGTGAGCGTTTCGAGGAGCTGATCTTGCCGCTTGTCAACCAAACGCTGGAGATCGTTTTGCAGATGCTTGACGATGCGCATCAAAATCATATCCAAGTGGATTGCATCGTGCTTTCCGGCGGTTCTAGCCGCATGCCGATGATCACGCGATCGCTGGAAATGATCACAGACGGTGAGCTCCCTGTGATGCTCTACCGTCCGAGTGAGGCGGTCTCCTTTGGTGCTTCCCGTTATGCGAGCGGACTTTCCTCCGATGAGAGCCCCAAAGAAGACGAAAAAATGCCGCAGAAGGAAAAATATCAAACGAAAAATACGGTACTTGATCAGTATACGACGTATCCGTGCGGATTTTTCCGCAGGGCAGAAGGAATGCTTGCGGGAGAAGTTTATTTTGCTCTCGACAGCGGTGAAAAGCTTCCTGCGACGTCAGAGCCGTTTGCACTCATGAGCACGTCTTCCAGATTGCAGCTTCGTATCAATCGCGCTTTGGAGAAAAAGCATGAGGAAAAAACGGCATCTTTGACGGAATGCTCAGAAGTTTTTCGCATGGTGTTTGACGTGGAGCCAAACGAGGTCTATCGTTTTACCATGACGATGGAAGAAGATTATAATATTTCCGTCTTGTGTACTGCGCCCGACGGTACGGTGCAAAGAAAAAGCACGGCGGATTTTGTGGGAAAGAGATAAGGAGGGCACCGTATGCGATTGTTTAACGGAAATTGGGAAAAAGATAAGGTGGCTTTCATGGAACGCCATATACAAACGAGAGATACTGCTGTTTATGAATATCAGAAAAAGGGAAGTTGTGCTTTTGTGGAAAATATTCTTGCCAAGCGTGGGTTGCTCGTTTGGGAAATGCTCGTGATCGAGGATCTTTATTATTACTATACTCACGGGCAATTTTACCGCATGGAAGATGAAGTGGAGGAATATTTGCGCGCACAAATAAAACCTTATCCGATTACGGAAAAGGAGCTTCTGACCATCAAAAACGTGCAAGCAATGGGACGCGAAGCTCATCGCCTGTACGTGGAAACGCTGGAAGAAAAATTGGTATCTCTTTCGAAAGAGCATGAAACATATCGGCAAAAGGTAAGCGCTTTGCGAGAAGAAGAAAATATGCAGGCGCAAGCGCTTTTAACCGCGGCAAGCGAACAAGCGGAAATGATTTTGCAATCGGCGAGAGCTTCTGCGCAAGAGATCCTTCAAAATGCGCAAAAAGAAGCGATGGAAACGGTGGAAGCTTGTAAAGCAGATGCCAATGTGCTGGCAAGAAAATATCTTTCGCAGCATCATCAGCAAATGCGCGCGGAATGCGGTGCGCTCATGGCAGATTATTATGCGGATTGCAAAGAAAACGCAGGGAAGACCGATGATCTTCACAAAAAAATGTGTGAGTGTACGAGCGAGTTGCAAGCGGCGTGGGCAAGCAAGCTGGACGAAACCTTTGATGCGCTTACCAAACTGAAATTTGATCTTTACACGAATTTGCGTGAATGGCAAAATACGCTTTGCGGTCATGAATATCGTGCGATCGCACAGTGCTACCGCGATCTTTACCGCATCTTGAATCTGGATAAGCCGATCAGTGAAGCGATCTTCCTTGCGGAGAAACACAAAAACGATGAAGAAGGCATGGATCCTACTGCTGATGCGCTTTTGAAGCTGGAAAAGAAATTGACGGTATTTATAAGAAAATTTGAGCAATCGCTTGGGGATTTCGGGCTTTACGTTTATTATCCCAAAGCAGGCGAGGAATGGAACGAGGTCTTGCACGTCTGCGACGAGGAGAATCCCGATGATGCGGTGATCGAGCAATGTATCCTGCCGGGCGTTGCTTATAAAGAAAAGGGTGATGAAGACGGCGAAGTGATTCTTCCTGCTTATGTGGCGGTACGGTTCAGAGAGGAAACGGAAAATGAAACGAACATGCTTTGAGGTGGTTGCTGCTTATGATATTTCCGAGGCGAGTATCAAAAATCCGATCCATACTTTAGTTTTAGATCTTGATTGGCTTCATGCGGGGATTTGCCTTTGCGAAAAGGACGGTGAGGTGTTTTTGCTTGGTGAGGTGCCTTCGCAAAGGAAGGATTCTCTTTATAAAGAATTCTGCAAGACTTGGGATTTTCTGTGGGAAAAAGACAAAAAAACGTCTTTCGCAGACGATGCTTTGAAAAACTATCTGCGCTCGGAAGGAAAGCTGGATGCTGAGATTTTTGCTGCTAAAGGTAAAGCGATGCTTTGCTCGGCGCTTGTGGAAAGCTTTGTTCCTTTTCGGGAAAAGCTTGATGCTTTTCTGGAGGCGGTTTCAGCGAGGCTTGAAGAACTTGATATTGATGAAGATGAGCTTCGCATTTTGATGACGGGGGATATGGCGAGTGTTTTCCTT
>JBGVIG010000134.1:0-18287 GCA_045122995.1 Eubacteriales bacterium
TACATAAAGTTGCCGTCTGTGGTGAAGGCACCATCGTCCAGTGCGCCGGTGTAAGGGAAAAAGACGTCAACAAGTGCCACGGCGTGACCGCTGTGGCAAAGGGAATTGGCGATCAGCGAGCCCGAAAGCAGAGAAACGTCGCGTTCAGGGCTGAAACCGCCTGCAAGTACGGTGATTTTCAAAGTTGATACACTCCGAATTAAATATTGTTAAGGAAAAGAGAAGGACGGGCGTAAAAGCCCGCCCTTTTCGTAGCATAGGAATTTGCTTAAAATCGACCTCGCCGTTTTGATTGATTTAACCATAAGGAAAACTTGGTTAGGCGAGCAATCGGAAGCGGGCACTGTCCGCCCTTTTGCGTGTTGGTTTGATGATTATACGCTGAGTTCCACTTTCATTGCATGGTTGCCGTCTGCAAGGAGAGGATCCACGTCATTTGCAAGGAATCTTTCCACCTGTTCCACACATCTGCCGATGTATTTCGAGGGAATAAGGATCGCTTTGAGTTCTTCCATGGTGGTATTGATGGAAGGATCGGCGCAAAGGCGTTCAAGCATATCGTTGTCAAGACCTTCTTCTTTTACGCGCTTACCTGCCGCAATGGAGTGAACACGGATCTTTTCGTGGATCTCCTGACGGTCGCCACCCTTCTTTACAAGGTCCATCATGATGTTTTCGCTGGCGATGAAAGGAAGCTCACGCATGATTCTTGCCTCAACGACCTTAGGATATACAACGAGTCCGGAGGTTACGTTGATGTAAATATTGAGAATCGCGTCAACTGCCATGAAAGCTTCACTCATCGCGATTCTCTTGTTAGCAGAGTCGTCGAGTGTGCGTTCAAACCACTGGGTAGCAGCGGTGATGGCGGGGTTCACGGTGTCTGCGATCACGTATCTTGCAAGAGCGCAGATGCGTTCGCTTCTCATAGGATTGCGTTTATAGGGCATTGCAGAGGAACCGATCTGATTTTTTTCAAAAGGTTCTTCCATTTCCTTAAAGGACTGAAGGATACGCATATCATTTGCAAATTTATATGCGCTCTGTGCGATGCCGGAAAGGACGTTCATAACGCGGCTATCAAATTTTCTGGTATAGGTTTGACCGGAAACGGGAACGACTTTATCAAAACCGAAATCGTCAGCGATCATTTTTTCCAGTTTGTCGATCTTCTCTGTGTCACCTTCAAAAAGCTCAACAAAGCTTGCCTGTGTACCGGTGGTGCCTTTCTGGCCGAGAAGCGCCAAGGATTCCATCACGAAATCGAGGTCATGGAGGTCAAGGGTAAGCTCATAAAGCCAAAGGGTGGCACGTTTGCCGACGGTGGTGAGCTGTGCAGGCTGAAGATGTGTATATGCCAAAGCGGGAAGTGCTTTGTATGTATCCGCAAAATCGCGGAGATTTTTGATCACGGCGAGAAGCTTTTCACGAACGAGCGCAAGCGCATCTTTCATGATGATCATATCAGTGTTGTCACCAACGTAGCAGGAGGTGGCACCGAGGTGAATGATCGGGCGAGCATTCGGGCAAACATCACCCCATGCGTGTATATGTGCCATAACGTCATGGCGAAGCTTTTTCTCATATTCGCCGGCGAGGGCGTAGTCGATATCGGTCACGCGTGCTTCGAGTTCTGCGATCTGCTCATCTGTGATGTCAAGACCCATCGCTTTTTCCGCTTTTGCAAGGGAGATCCAAAGTTTTCTCCATGTGGAAAATTTCTTGTCGGAAGAGAAGAGGTACTGCATTTCAGGGCTTGCATATCTGCCGGAAAATGCGCTTTCGTAACGGTTTGTTGCCATTGTTAAGAACCAATCCTTTCTGATTTATATATTCCTTACTTATTTGTTGTTAACCAGTTTTTCTGTTGCCGCGAGTTTTGTGCAAAGACAAACAACTTCCATCGCTTTTTCCACTTCATCAACTGTCGGGTAAGAGGGCGCGATGCGCAGGTTTTTGTCTTCGGGATCGTTTTTGTAGGGGAAGGTCGCCCCTGCGGCTGTGAGGGTGACACCTGCTTCTTTGCAGAGCTCAGCAACGCGCATCGCTGTGCCGGGCATCACGTCAAGGGAGATGAAATAGCCGCCGTGCGGTTCTGTCCAGTGAACGTAATCGCAGTCACCGAGATTTTTGCGGAAAATCTGAATCGTCGCATCAAACTTGGGTTTCAAAATAGCTGCATGTTTTTTCATCAGCGCGCGCACGTGATCGGCATCTTTGAGATATTTCATGTGGCGAAGCTGGTTGATCTTGTCAGGGGAGATGGTCTGGAATGCGATATCTGCTTTTGCGCGGCGGATATTTTCATCGCTGGAAACCATCAGTGCGATGCCCGCGCCCGCATAAGTGATCTTCGATGTGGAGAAGAACGCATAAACGAGGTTTTCGTTCTTTGTGCCTTTGATAAGATCAAAGATATTGAGAAGCTTATCGGGGGTGTCGTCAAGATCGTGGAGTGCATACGCCATATCCCAGAAGACACGGAAGTCTTCCGCAGCGGGAGAAAGTGCGGCGATGCGTCTGACGGTTTCATCGCTGTAGGTTTCACCTGTGGGGTTGGAGTATTTCGGCACACACCAGATACCCTTCACAGAAGGATCTTTCACGAATTTTTCCACTTCGTCCATGTTGGGGCCTTTGCCTGTCATAGAAACGGGAACGAGCTCAATGCCGCAACGTTCACAGATGGCAAAATGTCTGTCATAACCGGGAACGGGGCAGAGGAATTTGATCTTGCCCTGATCTTTCCAAGGCAAACAGTTGCCGTAAGTACCGAAAAGGATCGCGCGGCACATCGTGTCATACATCATGTTAAGGCTGGAGTTACCGCCGAGAATGATGTTTTTTGCGGGGACGTCGAGAAGCTCTGCGAAAAGCTCGGAGAGCTCGGGGACACCGCCGGGAAGACCGTAGTTTCGGATATCAAAACCCGATGCGGTCTTGCAGTCATCTTTGCTTTTGAGTGCGAAGAGAAGCTCATCAGAAAGACCGAGCTGCTCTGTGCAAGGTTTTCCACGCGACATATCGAGCGAAAGACCTTTTGCTTTTACTTTTTGATATTCATTGCGCAAGGCAGAGTATTCGCTTTTCAGTTCTGCCTCTGTCATTGCGGTGATGCATTTGGACATGGGGATGGTTGCCTTCTTTCTGTGGGAAAATCAAATGTCGGCGTTGCCGGTGGTTCTGGGGAATGCTTCAACGTCGCGGATATTAGAAATGCCGGTGATATACATGATGAGTCTTTCAAAGCCAAGACCGAAGCCTGCGTGGCGGGTAGTACCGTATTTGCGAAGTTCGGAATACCACCAGTAATCTTCTTCGTTCAGACCGCAGCGTTCATAAGCCGCTGTGAGCATTTCGGGGCGTTCTTCTCTCTGGCTGCCGCCGATGAGTTCGCCAACGCCGGGAACGAGCATATCTGCTGCCGCAACAGTTTTGCCGTCATCGTTCAGACGCATGTAGAAGGATTTGATCTCCTTCGGATAGTCGGTCACGAATACGGGTTTTTTGAAGACCTGTTCGCAAAGATAGCGTTCATGTTCTGTCTGCATATCACAGCCCCAATAGGGTTTGTAATCAAAATCTTTGCCGCTTTCTTCGAGCATCTTGATCGCTTCTGTGTAAGAAATGCGCGCGAAATCGCTCGATACTATATTATGCAAGCGTTCGAGAAGCGTGTTATCAATAAATTTATTGAAGAATTCAAGTTCGTAAGGGCAAGCAGCAAGAACGTGCGCCACAACGGACTTTGTCATCTTTTCTGCGAGATCCATGTAGTCACCAAGATCTGCGAAAGCGATTTCGGGCTCGATCATCCAGAATTCTGCCGCATGACGCTGTGTAAAGGAGCGTTCTGCACGGAATGTGGGACCGAAGGTATAGATCTTTGCGAAAGCCTGTGCAAAGCATTCGCCCTGGAGCTGACCGGAAACGGTGAGGTTTGCGGCTTTGCCGAAGAAGTCCTGGGAGAAATCCACTTTGCCGTCTTCTGTCTTGGGGGGATTGTCCATATCAAGAGCAGTTACACGGAACATATCACCGGCACCTTCACAGTCGGAAACGGTGATGAGGGGGGTGTTTACGTAAACGAAGCCTTCGTCATTGAAGAATTTGTGGATCGCGTAAGCTGCTTCGGAACGAACACGGAATACAGCCTGGAAAGTGTTGGTTCTTGCGCGAAGATGAGGAATGGTACGCAAAAATTCGAGAGAAGTTTTCTTCTTCTGAAGCGGGAAATCGGGTGTGGAAACACCTTCGATCTTGATATTTTCCGCTTTGAGTTCAAAAGGCTGTTTTGCATCGGGGGTAAGAACGAAAGTACCCTTGGCAACGATTGCTGCGCCTACGTTGAGTTTTGCGATTTCAGTATAGTTAGCAAGTTTGTCCGCTTCGAGTACGATTTGCAGTCTGGGGAAAGTGCTGCCGTCTGCGAGTTCAATAAAACCGAACACGTTGCTTGCGCGTACAGTGCGGATCCAACCCGCAACGGTGACTTCTTTGCCGCCAAAACTTTCGGGAGAGGTATATAACTCCTTGATCGTTGTGCGTTTCATAATTTATAGTCCCTTTCATTTGAGAAAATTATTGTTAATTTTTAGATATATATTGTTATTATAACGCAATCGTAGGCAAATTACAATAGTTATTTTGGGATTTCTTTCGGGATTGCGCAAGCTTTTTCTTTTCAAAGGAAAAAGTGCGCGATTCACATTGACAAGAAAAAATCGCTGTGCTATAATGAAAGCAATTCAATACGATGCAAACGGTATCCTTTGTGAAAGCAAAGGAAGTAAGGAGGAAAGTTCGGTGAAAATCCGACGCAACAGCCATTGCCGTGATGAGAACCTCGGTTCTTCAGTCGGAATGCTCCCCGTTTTGCGAAGCTTTGTGTCAACACACATTTTCGGGCAAATTTGGAAAATGCGGCTTTTCTCCGAGCGCCTTATGCGCGTTACGATAGGGAATTTCTGCACTTTTTTGATGAGAACCGTCAAAAAAGTGCATTTTTGGTTTTGGGAGAAATGCCGACGCTTCGGATACCCGCGCTTTGGCGCTGTATCATATATTATAATATAAAAGGAGAAAAAATCATGAAAAGAATTTTTTCACTCTGCCTTGCGGCAGTCCTTGCATTCGGTGTTTTCGTATTCACCGCGTGCGAATCCGAACCCAAAGGTCCTGTGGCATATGTGAGTATCGCCGATGAAAACGGCGAGGTTGTCCTTGTGGCACAGGCGACCGCGCTTACTGACACGGACGCGGACGGCAAGATCACCATTTGCGATATCCTTACCACTGCGCATGATGAAAATTATGAAGGTGGCGCTTCTGCCGGCTTCCGTGCGGAAGAAACCCAGTGGGGCCTTTCTATGATGAAGCTTTGGGGTGTGGAAAACGGTGGCTCGTATGGCTATCGTGTCAACAATGCTTCGGCAATGGGTCTTGCCGATGAAGTGAAAGAAGGCGACCATGTGTACGCTTATATCTACACCGATACGGTCGGTTTCTCGGATACTTACAGCTTTTTTGATGCTGTTACGGTTTCCGCAAAAAAAGGTGACAGCGTAACGCTGACGCTCATGCAGGCAGGCTATGACGAAAACTGGAATCCGCTGAACACCGCGACCGAGGGCGCTGTGATCTACATCAACGGCAAAGCTTCCGAAATGAAGACCGATGCAAATGGCAAGGTCACCGTGACGCTTGATAAAAAAGGTGAATACGTGATCACCGCAGAAAAAGACGGCGTGAACCTTGTTTCGCCTGTTTGTGTGATTACTGTAAAATAAAATGACGGCAAGCAAAACTGCCGTGTAGAATAAAAAGGAGAATCTTTTATGAAAAAAATCATTTCTATCTGTCTTGCGGCAGTTTTGGCGCTTGCTTTATTTGCGTTGCCTGTTTTCGCTTCGAAGCCGGGATATAGGGTATACGTTACCATCGCAGATGAAAACGGTGAAATTGTATTGGCGAGTGTGGAATTGTGGATTGAAAGAAATGATCTGACGCTTGACGATGTTTTGCGTATCGCGCACGAAGAATTTTTCGATGGCGAAAATGGCTATGTTTCCGAGGCAACCGAGTGGGGACGCTCCATGGTAAAACTCTGGGGCGTGGAAAACGGCGGATCTTACGGCTATTATATCAACAATGCCTCTCCTTCCAGCTTGCTTGACACCGTGAAACACGGCGATCATATCTATGCTTTCGTTTACACGGATACGCTTGGTTTTTCTGATACTTACAGCTATTTTGACAGCAACATTCTCTATAACCTCGAAAGAGGTGACGAGGTGACACTTACGCTCATGCAGGCAGGCTACGATGAAAATTGGAATCCTGTCAGCACACCGCTTGCAGGTGCCATTATCACCGTGAACGGCAAAGCCACCGATTTTGTCACCGATGTAAACGGAAAGGTTACTTTGACACTTGATGATGCAGGCGCGCTTTGCATCAGTGCCGAAAAAGAAGGCATGAATCTGGTGCCGCCCGTTTGCGTGGCAAATGTAGAAGGGCTTTCTAATGTCATGATCTACACGATGCTTGGTGCGGTGGCATTTATCATTGTGATTGCCATCTGCGTGGCATTCGCTGTTGTGATTTACACACGTAAGATTTCGGGTAAAGAAAAAAATGAAGCATAAAATAGGAGCTTTTGGTCTTTTGACGGCGCTGATCTTCTCCATTTTTGTGGGAACGGTGAGCGCCGCAGGCTCTGTCGAAAAGACAGATGCTCTGCTTGATGGCATTTTCACCTGTCAAGCAGGGAGCACCGCAAAGGAAGACGTGCAGGCATGGCTTGATGGTGCGCTTTGCGAAGATGCGGGCGGTGCGGAATGGTATGTACTGGCGCTCGCGCAGAGCGGGGAAGATTATGATTTTTCGAACTATCTGCAAGCGCTTGGCGCTTACGTTTCGGAAAATAAAATATCCAATGCGGTGACCAAACAGAAATATGCGCTCGCGTTTCTTGCGTGTGGCGTAAAAAACGAGTTTACGGCAGAAACTGCCGGGGATTCCGTGGGCAAGCTGGGTGTGATGAGCCTTGTTTTCGGGCTTCACATGGCGGCAAACGGGCTTCTTTCTGAGGCATACACGGCGGATTCCATTTTGGATATGCTCCTTTCCCGACAGCTTGCGGACGGTGGTTTTGCGCTGACGGGCGACCATGCCGATACGGACGTGACGGCGATGGCAGTACAAGCACTCGCGCATTTCCGCAATCAGGAAAATGTGCAAAAAGCGCTTTCCGCCGCGGTGGATTGTCTTTCGGCACTGATGCGTGAGGACGGACATTATGTGAGCTATGGTGTTGTGAATGCAGAAAGTGCAGCTCAGGTCATCATGGCACTTACAGCGCTTGAGATTGATATTTTTACCGATGCGCGTTTTATCAAAAATGAAAAAACGCTTCTTGACACGCTTTCGGCTTTTCGTTTGCCAAGCGGTGCTTTTTCACACACGATAGATGGGGAAGCCAATGCCAATGCAACGGCACAGGCATTCTGCGCACTTACCGCGCTTTGCCGTATGCAGACAAATCAAACACCTTTTTATGACTTGGATCGTGCAGAAGATGCTGTTTTTATGCCTTCGATAAAGGAACCGACGGACACCACTTCTTCTTTTGACTATCGTGTAACACTGACGATCGTTCTTTTGGCTTTGGCACTTGTGGTTTGTCTTGTTCTCTTTTTGACAGGAAAACGACACCCGAAAAATTTCCTTGCTGTCGCGATCGTTTTGGCTCTTTTGCTCTCTTTTGTGTGGTTTGTAAAAATCGAAAGCCGTGATCACTATTATGGCGGCGAAACAGAAAAGGGCGAAATCGTGGGTAGTGTTACGATGACGATACGCTGTGATACGGTGGCAGGCAAAGACAAACATATCCCAAAGGACGGTGTGATCTTACCGGTGACAACATTTACGATCGACGCGAATGACACCGTTTATGATATTCTTACCGAGGCGGCGCGCACTTATAAAATTCAAATTGACAAAAAAGGTGCGGACGGTCTTATTTATGTTTCGGGTATCGGCTATCTTTATGAATTTGATTTTGGCGATCTTTCCGGCTGGACATATGCAGTGAACGGCGGGCGTGCAGACGTTGGTTGTGACAACTACGATCTTTCCGACGGCGATGAGATCGTGTGGGAATATACGCTGACGCTGGGAAAAGATTTTTCTTAAAGGGGCTTTTTCCACGATGATTTTATGAACTTTTCTCTTTCAAAAAGAGAAAAGTTTAAACATACGGAGCGTAGAATAAAAAATTTAGTTAAAATAAAAAACCAAGAACCCCGAGCGGTTTCTTTTGCCAAGCTTTTCTTTTCCTAAAGAAAAGCGGAGGTTTCTTTTGCCGGGCTTTTCTTTTCCCAAAGAAAAGCGGAGGCGGAAAGGAGGAGTATGAGAGCGTTATCAGAGAAAAATCCTATTGCGGTCTTTTTATATTTTTTGATGGCGGCAGGCATCGTCATGTTTCAGATGAATCCTGTCATGATCGCATTGTCGCTTTTGGGAGCTCTCTTTTTCCTCTTTGCAGCAGAGCGAGGGAAACGCCTATTGGTGTGGCTTTTTATTTTGTTTTTGGGCGCGATGATTCTGAATCCGCTTTTTTATCACAATGGAAAAACAGTGCTTTTTGTTTTGAATGATAACCCTATCACGCTGGAAGCGGTAATCTATGGTGCGGTTTCGGGCGCAATGCTCGCGGCGGTGATGCTGTGGTTTTCTCATTTTTCTTCCATGATGACCGCGGATAAGCTCCTATATCTTTTCGGTTCATTTTCGCCGAAGCTTTCTTTGATGCTTTCCATGACACTTCGCTATATTCCGCTTTTTGCTGTGCAAACCAAAAAGGTAAATGATGCGCAAAAAGGAATGGGACTTTATAAAGAAGATAATATTATCGACCGTTTTCGTGGAGGAATCCGCATTTTTTCCGTCATGGTGACATGGGCGCTGGAAAATGGCATCGTCACGGCGGACAGCATGACCGCACGCGGTTATGGTACGGAAAAACGAACGTTTTTTAAGATCTTTCGTTTTACGCCGGCAGATGGTATTTTTCTGGCATTGACACTCTTTTTTGCAGGGATAACGATCATCGGTATGGCGATGGGAGCTGTGGCAGTGCGCTATTATCCCGATTTTGAAATGCAAAAAGGAACGATTTTAACGTATGTTTCGTATATTTCTTATGCGGTACTTGTTATGATGCCGACGTTTTTGGAAATGGGGGTGAGAATCAAATGGAAATGCTTGCAGTCAAAAATTTAAGCTTTACTTATCCGAATATGCAAACGCCGACGATCCGTGACGTTTCTTTTTCTGTGGAAGAAGGAGATTTCGTGCTTCTCGCCGGTGCAACGGGCAGCGGAAAATCCACACTGATGCGTCTTTTGAAAAAAGAATTGGCACCTTTGGGCGAGATGCAGGGTGAAATTTTTGTGATGGGTGAAAAACAGGCGTTGCTTTCTGAACGGGACGCCGCCGCAGGAATCGGATATGTGCTTCAAAAACCCGAGCAGCAGATCGTGACGGACAAGGTGTGGCATGAGCTTGCCTTTGGACTTGAAAATCTCGGCGTTTCGCAAAATGAGATCCGCCGCCGTGTGGCAGAGATCTCGGGTTATTTCGGTATAGAAGATTGGTTTGAAAAAGACGTGTCTTCGTTGTCGGGCGGACAAAAGCAGCTCCTTTCTCTCGCTTCCGTGATGGTCATGGGGCCGAAGATATTGCTTCTTGATGAACCGACGGCACAGCTTGATCCGATCGCTGCCGCAGAATTTATTGCAACCGTTTCCAAGCTTCACCGCGAGCTTTCCATGACGGTGATCATGATCGAGCATCGCATGGAAGAGGTTTTTCCCGTTTGTGATAAGCTTTTGCTTTTGCGAGAGGGCGAGATCATGGCATATGATGCTCCTCGACGTGCGATCGCAAAGATCGATGCAACGGATCGCTTTTCGCTTGCAATGCCAACGGCAGTCAAGGTCTTTCAAAAAACAGGCGGTAAAGGGGAAGTGCCGCTTTCCGTGCGTGATGGCAGACAGTATATCACCGCACATTTTCCAAATGACACCCGTGCGCTTGCAAAAAAGGAAATCGCTTTGCCCCAAAAAGAGGCATTGGCATTTCAAGACGTATCTTTCCGTTATGAAAGAAATCTGCCTGACGTGTTGAAAAATCTTTCGTTTACGGTTTATGAAAATGAAATTTTTTGTATTCTCGGCGGCAACGGCTCGGGAAAAACAACGACACTTGCCAATGCCGCAGGAATCCGCAAATTTTATAGCGGCAATGTGCGTGTGTTCGGCAAAAAACTGAAGGATTACAAAAACGGCACGCTTTACCGTGAATGTCTTGCGTTTTTGCCGCAAGATGTGCAAACCGTCTTTCTCAAAAATACAGTAAGAGAAGAGCTTTTGGACGCAGGTGCCGAGGCGGAAATGCTTCCTTATGATCTTTCGCCGCTTTATGATAAGCACCCGTATGATCTCAGCGGCGGCGAACAACAGCTTGTGGCGCTGGCGAAGGTGCTTGCCGCAAAGCCCAAGCTCCTTCTTCTCGATGAACCCACCAAAGCACTCGATGCTTATGCGAAAGCTGGCATTGCGAAGATCCTCAAAATGCTCTCGCAAAATGGCGTGACGATCGTCTTGGTGACACATGATATGGAATTTGCCGCCGAGATCGCAGACCGATGTGCGCTCTTTTTCCGCGGAGAAATGATATCCATTGATACACCAAAGGCGTTCTTTTCTGCCAACACGTTTTATACCACTGCCGCCGCACGCATGACCAAAGGGTATTATGACGGTGCAGTCACCGCTGAGGACGTGGTCGCTCTTTGTCTTCAAAACGGAGAAAGGACGTGCGTATGATCGTCATTCAAAACAAAAAAGTGAGAGATCTTTTTCGGATTCTGATACCATTTTTGCTGATTCCTGCGGCAGTGCTTCTCGGTATTTTCGTTTTTGATGAAAAACGTCATGCGTTTATCACGGTATCGGTAGCGATTCTTTCCGTTTTCCTTTTCTTTTGTGGATTTGAAAAGAAAAAGATCGGTACAAGAAGACTTATCATCGTTTGTGTGATGACAGCGCTTTCCGTAGTGGGACGATTTTTACCGTTTTTCAAGCCCGTTACCACTTTCACGATGATCACGGGTATGTATCTCGGTGGAGAGGCGGGATTTCTCGTGGGTGCGCTTTCCGCGATCATTTCCAATTTTTATTTCGGACAAGGGCCATGGACGGCATTTCAGATGTTTGCCTGGGGCATGACGGGCTTTTTAGCGGGAATCTTTTCAAAAGCACTCAAAAAAAGCAAGCCGTTGCTGCTTACTGCAGGCGTGCTTGCCGGTGTTTTTTATTCGTTTTTGATGGATATCTGGTCGGTCATTTGGGCGGGCGGCGATTTCAGCATGCAGCTCTATGTGGCGGCGATCCTCACAGCACTTCCGCACACGCTTTTGTATTCGGTATCCAATTTCATTTTTCTTTTCTTTTGCGCAAAGCCTTTTGGCGAAAAGCTCGAAAGAGTAAAGATCAAATATGGAATATAAAAAACGGACAGATTCTAAAATCTGTCCGTTTTTTATGTTACTTCATTTCTTGGGTCAGCTTGATTGCACCGTCCGTGAGATATGTAATATTCTCCTCACGATAAACGATGTCACGCGGCGTGTGGATCTTATCCATATAAAGCAAATTGCAAAATTTTGCTTTTTTCAGCGCCGCTACACCGACACCACAGGGGAAATTTGCTTGATCGGACGGATAGAAAACGCCTTTGGTCAAAATCTCAACGCGGATATTTTCTTTGTTTTCAAAAACTTTTTTAAAAAGAGGCGCATATTTTTTAGCACCTTTGCGGAGTGCAAAAAGGATCGTTTCCCCATCGGAAACGCAGTCGAAATTGACAAGAAGCTTATCCTTCATATGCTTTTTGTGATTGGAAGCAAAGCTTGCTGAACCGAAAAGACCCATTTCCTCCAGATCAAAGAAAACGAAAGCCACGTTTGTTCGGTCTTCTTCGGGGAGTGCGTGCATGATGTCGAGAAGCACTGTCACACCGGAGGTGTTATCATTGGCGGTGTGGCGATTGGCAGGGCCTGCCATGAGTAGGAGCATGATGCCGATGAGAAGCAGATAAAAGATCGGGAGCATCAGCACCTCCATCAATTCCTCCGAAAGTCCAAGCGCACTGCCGATCACGCCCCAAAGCGCGACGCCGAGAACGATGGGCGCGATCATAAAGATCATGGAGATCACGATCTGATAAAGCAGATAGATGAGGAAATTTTTCGGTGTGATGAAATTGGGGAAAGGGAGTCGCGGACAGGTGTCATAATGTGCCGTGTAAAGAAGTTTCGCGTTTTCAACGTCACCGATGACGATATTGCGCGCACCAAAAGAGCCTTTTTCGATGCGGAACGAATATCCGTGCTCTGTGGCAATGGTTTTTACATAATCAATGAAGGCTGTTTTTTGCTTTTTTGTTTTTCGCACTTCATATTTTTCAAAGATGGTCTTTGTGGTTTCGGTCAAGAGGTTCACCTTCTTTTTTTGTTTTTATTATAACATACGCAAGCATAAGATGCAAGAATTTCCTTTTCGTGTGACAAAAAACGAGGTAAACTTCATAAATAAAATTGAATTTATTAAAAATTATGATATAATGATATCAAAAGAAGGGAGGCTATTTCTATGGAAAAGAAAAACGATCTTGTGCGTTTGGTGAATAATTTTGCTCGTTTTGACTATTGTGTGGAAGATAAAGTAAACCGCGGTATTGAAGAAAACCGAAAAGGACAGTTTCGCTTGCATTTTCTCGATGACAAAGGGGAAACGCTTGATGGGGTTCATGTGAAAGCAAAGCTTGTTCGTCATGCATTTCATTTTGGTGCGACCACGTTTTTTCTCGGTCAAATGGAAACACCCGAATTGAATGAAGCTTATGAAAAACAATTCAAAAATATTTTTAATTTTGCCGTGATCCCGCTGTATTGGGATACCTTAGAGCCTGAAAAAGGGAAGCCGCGCTTTGAAAAAGATTCGTCTTTTATCAGCCGCCGTCCGCCGCTTGACACGGCTGTGGAATTTTGTGAGAAAAACGGACTCGATATGAAAGGACATTGCCTGATCTATAATTCCTTCCAGCCCGATTGGCTCTCGAAGGACAACCGAGAGATCAAGATCGCCATTGACAAGCGTCTTTCTGCGCTCGCCGCACGCTATGGCGATAAATTTATGGACGTAGACGTTATCAATGAGATGCTTACCATCTATAAAAATTGCTATAAAGGCAATGGCTGCCGCAACTTGCAGATCACAGATGAACGCGACCATGAAAAATGGTGCTTTGATCTTTGTAAACGCCATTTTCCGTATGCCCGACTTTATTGGAACGAGGGTATGCAAGAAAGCTTTGGTGAGCATTACCGCGGTTATCGCAGTTATTATTATATGGCACTGCGCGAATGGCTGGATAGAGGCGCTCCGATTGAAGGTATTGGTATGCAGTTCCATGCGTTTTGGCCGCATTGGAAAAATCAGAGTCTTTATGGTGAAAATAGCCGTGTTTGCAATCCGCTTCGTCTTTTGGACGTTTTGGAATGCTATGGCGAATTTGGTTTGCCGATCAGCCTTTCCGAAGTTTCGATTCCTTCTTGGCATGGCGAAGGCGAAGATGAGGAAGCACAGGCAGAATTGGTGCGTCGACTTTATCGTTTGTGGTTCAGCAGCAAGTCTTGCCAGTCCATCGTTTGGTGGAATTTTGCGGACGATACCGCATTCCAAGGCGAAAATATTTATCATGCGGGACTTATTCACCGTGATTGTACCGCGAAAAAAGCATATGAAGTGCTTGATGAGCTGATTAACAAGGAATGGCGTACTGAAATTGATACTGTTTCGAAGCAGGGTGAAGTTCGTTTTGGCGGATTCTATGGCGATTACGAGATCGAAGTGATCTTGCCAAATGGACAAAAGCATGTGCAGACCGTTCGCTTGCACCGTGATACTACGGGTTATGATAACCGTTTGTGCGATTTCCGCCGCACAGATATTGTGATATAAGAAAGGATATTTATCATGATCAAAACCAATCGTCTGACGGTGAAGCCGTTTTCAGAAGCGGATAAGGACGCAATGGCGGCAATTTTTGTCGATGAAAAGATCAAAGAAACGTATATGCTTCCCGATCTTATAACAGAAGAAGCAAAAAATAAGCTTTTTTCGCGTTTTCTTTCGCTTTCCGTATCTGACGCGCATTTTGTGCGAGGAATCTATTGCGGAGAAACACTTGTCGGATTTCTCAATGACGCAGAAATCAAAGACGGAATGATCGAGCTTGGTTATGTGATCGCATCTGTTTTTTGGGGGAGAGGCTATATGACGGAAGCACTTTCTGCGGTGATCGACCATCTATTGCAAAATGGATATACTTCTGTGATCACAGGTGCATTTGCAAGCAATCTTGCCAGTATCCGTGTGATGGAAAAATGCGGCATGACAAAAATGAATACCCATGCCACGATCGAATATCGTGGCAAACTACACGAATGCGTATACTATAAAAAGCAAAAATAAATGCCTATATTGGGATTCAAAAGGGAGAGATCCTTTTTGCAAGGTCTTGGGTTCGCCCAATGATAGAAAGGAATGGCTATGTATTTTCAGAAAACAACACCCGAAAAAGCAGGAATTTCGTCCAAACGAGTGCTTTCTTTTTTGAAGAGGCTGGACGAGTGCGGTTTTAGTACGCACAGCGTCTTGATGGCAAGAGGAGATAAGCTTTTTGCAGAAGTTTATTATGCGCCTTTTACCAAAGATTTTAAGCACAGAATGTATTCTGTCAGCAAAAGCTTTGTTTCTGTTGCTGTCGGCATGGCAATTGATGATGGACTGCTTGCCCTTGATGATCCTTTCATGAAGTTTTTCCCCGAATATGTGGAAAAAGCAGATGAAAAAATCTATGAAGCAACGATCCGCGATCTTCTTCGTATGGAAAGCAGCATGAAATATGGTGTGGATTGGTTTCGCACAGGAACCAATGATCGAACAGAGGTGTATTTCACCAAAAACAGTGAAAAAATTCCCGGCACACTTTTTGATTATGACAGCCCGGCATCTCAGATGCTTTGTGTGATTGTGGAAAGACTGACGGGAAAACCGTTTTTGGATTATCTCAAGGATAAAGCACTCCGCGAGATCGGCTTTTCCGAGGATACTTATACGCTGAAGGTTCCCGGTGGACATTCTTTCGGTGATTCCGGTGTTATGTGCTCCGCGCTGGATCTTCTTCACTTCGCGCGTTTTGTTTTGAACGGCGGTTCTTGGGAAGGAAAACAGTATGTTAGCCGTGACTATATGAAGGAAGCGGTAAAAAAGCAGGTTTGTAACGATATCAAAGGCTATACTTCTTACGATCATTATGGCTATGGTTATCAGATCTGGAAATCGCCGCGTGATGGTTTTAATTTCAGCGGTATGGGAGATCAATTTGCTGTTTGTGATCCCCAAACGGATTTTATTTTCGTGATCACCTCTGATAATCAAGGCAACCCCACATCAAGACCGATTCTTTTCCATGAGATTTACCACACTCTTGTGGAAAACCTTTCGGAAGAATTGCCCGAAGATGATGCTTCCTATGCAGAGCTTCTCAATTATATGGGCTCCAGAAAGCTTTATGCGCTTGCTGATGACGGTGAACATGCTTTTATGAATGAGCTTCATCATGTCACTTATCGTTTGGAGAAAAATCCGATGGGCATTGAATGGTTCCGTTTTGATTTTGAAGGACGAAAAGGTACGCTCACCTATCAAAATCAACAAGGTGAAAAAAATCTCGTGTTCGGTGTCGGTTATAATGAATTTGGTAAATTCCCCGAGGAAGGTTATTCCGATCTTGTGGCAGGAACCGTTACCAAAGGACATTTTTATGATGTGGCTTGTTCGGCAGATTTTTCCGAGGAGAAAAAGCTGCGCATCAAAGTGCAGATCATCGACAAATATTTCGGCACAGCATGCTTTGTGTTCAGCTTTAAGGACGAGCGTGTGTGTGTGAATATGATCAAGACCGCCGAGGCATTTCTCGATACTTATCAGGGGCTCGCGCTGGGAAAACGCGAGAATTGATCAATGGAATCATTTTTGTGAAAACGCGGTCAATAGACTTGAATTTTACCGCCTGTGGTTGTATAATGAAGATGGAAATGACAATCGGAGGTAAATATGGAGCGCGAAGAAATCAAAATACGGCAGCTGACAAATCAGCATTTGATAGAACCTTTTTCTTTTTTGACAGTGGTGCGAGATCTTTGCGGCGTGCAGGCGCAGTTTATGAGCAACGCTTTGCATGCTTTGAAGATCCGATCGCATGATTATGACGAAGAAATGATGCGACAAACACTTGTGAAAAACTGGACGCTTCGCGGAACAGTACACGTTTTTGCCAAGGAGGATCTACCTCTTTTTGTTCGGTGCTGCGATGGTGCATATTATCGAAAAAACGAATGGCGCGGCTACACATTTTGGAATCAGCGTGAGAAATGGGCGCTGACGCCTGACAGACAAAAATATTTTGCCGATGTGATACTCAATTCTTTAGATTCCGGTATAAAAACGCGCGATGAATTGAAAGCGCGCTGCCGTGAATATGGCATGACCGATTTGGAAGCTGACAGTATGTTTGAGAGCTGGGGCGGGGGGATCCGTGAGCTTTGCGAGCGTGGATTTATGCATTATGTGGTGCAGGAAAAGAAAGCGTTTGCGCCCTCACCTCACTACACGCCGATGCCGGAAGATGATGCGAAATTGATCATTGCACGACGGTATTTTGAAAATTTTGGACCTGCTACCATACATGATGCAATGTATTTTCTCGGTGCAAAGCAAAAAGAAGTCAAACTATGGCTTTCGCAACTACCTGTGCAAAGCGTTTTGTGCGATGGGAAAACCTATTATTTCATTGAAAATGGGAGATCTTATGATGAAGATATGCCATCTTGTCTTTTTCTTGCGGGTTTTGATCCGCTGATGCTCGGCTATCAGAAAAAGGAGAGCTTGTATTTGCCAGAGGAGCATTTGCGCGGCATTTTTAACCTTGCAGGCATCGTGATGCCGTCCATTTTGCTAAACGGACATGTGGTCGGCAGATGGAAAAAGAAAGGCGGTAAGCTGACTCTGACACTTTTTGAAGCTTTATCAGCAGAAGACCGTAACAGCATTACGCAAAAAGCGGAGATGCTTTGGAAAGATATTCTTTCGATCTCTTGGGAAGAGATATGATCGCTCGTTCTTTGATCGAAAAAACAAAAATAAAAAATGAACTCTCACAGATCTGAAAAAGTCTGTGAGAGTTTTTTGATAACTTTTCATTTTTCTTTGCAAAATATGCGTGGATATGGTATACTGAATATACGCATTTATTATGATAATCTACAATCGAAGTGAAGAGGTTTTTATGTTTGAACAGATAAGAAAATATATCGAGGCATACGACACCGTGATTTTGCACCGTCATAAAAATCCCGATGGTGATGCGCTGGGAAGCCAGCTTGGGCTGAAAACGATCTTGAAAGAAAATTATCCTGAAAAAACCATTCTTGCTGTGGGTGATGAAGCAGGACGCTATGCATTTATGGAAGATAGCGTGATGGATATCGTCGACGATGGCAAATATCAAGGCGCACTGGCTGTGATTTTGGATACTTCCGCAAAGGCGCTGATCAGCGATGAACGCTATACGCTCGCGGAGAAGACCGTGCGTATCGACCATCACATTTTCTGCGAAAAGATCGCGGAATGTGAACTGACAGATACGTCTTATGAGAGCTGCTGTGGACTTGTCACCGCTTTGGCGATGGTTTGTGGCTGGTGTGTTTCGCCAAAAGCTGCAAAGCTTCTTTACACGGGAATAATCACGGATTCGGGACGTTTCCGCTATGATTCGACCAATGCCAATACCTTCCGCATTGCCTCTTTTTTGATGGAACAAAAATTTTCCACAACAGATATCTATCGCAATCTTTATGCCGATGATTTTGCACATATGAAATTGCGTGCGCAGTTTGTTCTGAAGGTGCAGTTTACTGAAAAAAATGTGGCATATATCTATACGCCTTATGACGAAGCGAAAAGCTATGATGCAAGCCTTTTCACGATCTCTCGCGGTATGGTGGGCGTGATGTCGGATATCCGTGGCGTGGATATTTGGGTGAATTTCACGGAAAGTGATGAGGGTGTGCTTTGTGAGATCCGTTCTTCTCG
>JBGVIG010000135.1:0-2871 GCA_045122995.1 Eubacteriales bacterium
AAAGTAACGCTTTTACATCAAAATCAGATGTTGCCATTTGTTCCTCCGATATTAAAATAGTATTCGTGGATATATTATACCATGTTTTTCCGGCATCGTCAATGCAGCTGTGGTTGATATTATGATGATTGCTTGTTTGCATGGCGTGCGGCACAATGGGTGCCAAGAAGACTACGCTCATTACCGATATGCTCATTTCGACCGATATCATGTTTCGTGATAAGGCCCTGGAGCTTCTTTTCAAGAATGATATGAAATTGCCCAAATTTCCCGTGGCAGCGTTTTGAAGATGACCTTGTGCATGAAATTGCAGGGGAAGGTTTTCAACCTCTCTACGGTCGAGAAATTTGTCCGTGAGATGCGTGCAGCATACACGTTCACAGCGAATGTTGAATATATTTATGGATATGACATTGAATTCTTCCGAAAGTCTTATGACGATAGTCTATCAATCGCACATATCTTTGATGTGTTGGAAATATATGCAAAGCTTTATTTTATTTATATTGCACCGTCTTCGCTGATTATAGCGAATTACAGCGTCCGCACGGAATCGGAAAATGTTGACGAAGGGCATTCCCAATATGGAATCATGAGCTGTTCCGGACCTCGCCCGGCGCGAGGGAATCCGTCATGCGCATATTCTGGACTTTGATCTGCTTCGCCTGGGTAAAAAAATCGCAGAAGATTGTAAAAAATCAAGTGCGTTGGAGTTCGGCGTGGTCGGTGTAACGGAGATCGGCAAGGAACGTCAGAATAGCCTGGAGCTTCGTGAGCTGAAAAATATGAACAATTCAAGGATTTGTATTATGACGTTCGTTTTCGCCGTGGCGATATCCAAATCTGAAAACAGAGGATATTTTCATATATCTTTTTCAAAGTGCATTTGGCTGTGAGCATCTGGTGTCAGATGAAAATAAGGCGCTTCAATATATCAAGCGCGAATATGAAACATCACCCAAAATAGAGGACCTCGTGTTGAACCGCTCGACGGAGAATACATCCGCGCTTATCTTTCTTGTTTGAATCATGGCTTGAAGCCCGAAACACTTGCGAAGATATTTTGTCTTTCCGCCAAAAAAGAGCCCGATGGAAGAGCTTTGTTAGAAGAAAAATTGCAAGTGGCAGAGGAGCTTGTCACCGAGGGTGCGTTGCCTTTTGATAGTGAAGATTTTCAAAAAAGCTTGGAAGCTTGGTGCGCTATGGGATATCCTGCCATACATCATTCTGAGGCTTCCGCTCGGAATATCATCCCGCCTACCGCGTAGTTGCCAATCGATATGCAGAATTTTTGCCGCTTTTGACAAAGATCGATAAGCTTTCTTGTGATGAAAATATCATTATCGCAATTGAAGGCGGAAGCGCAAGCGGTAAAACCATCTTTGCCAATGTACTGGAAGAAATATACGGATGCACTGTTTTTCACATGGAGGATTTCTTTTGGCGCCCGGAACAGAGAACACCCGAGCGGTTTGCAGAGATTGGCGGTAACGTCGATAGAGAACGCTTTGATGCGGAAGTGGTGCAGGCATTAAAAAAGAATCAAACGGTTTGTTTCAGACGATTTGATTGTCAGACACAGATTCTCTGTGAGCCTCAAATCGTGACGCCTGAAAAACTGACTGTGACCGAAGGTGTCTATTCCACTCATCCTGCTTTTTCGCGTTATTATCATCTTTCCGTATTTTTGGATATCTATCCTGCGTATCAGCGAAAGAGAATTTTGATCCGTAATGCTCCTCGCTTTGCAGAGCGATTTTTTAATGAGTGGATCCCGCTTGAAAACAAATATTTTGCGGGAACGGATATTCAAAAATGCTCGGATCTCATTTTGCCCATACATGAATAAAAAATGCCGATGAGAAGTTCAGCTGCTTCTCATCGGCAAATTTTTTGCGTTGTTATTTTATGTATTCTTCGATCGATGCGCCGCTATCCAGAACAGCCATGATCATATAGAGTCTCGGAATATGGAAAGGACCTTTGAAGATATTACCTTTCAACGTGGTGGACGGGGTGTTATCATAATGCAAATAGCCATACCATTCGCCATGCTTCTTGTCAATAAAATATTCCAGACAGTAGTTTTCCTCGTCTTCATATAATTTTTTATATTTCTCTTCTTGGAATAATGCGTATGCCAGTCGTGCGGCGATCATGGTTTCGCATTGCGGCCACCAAAGCTTCATATCCCATTCAAGCTGTACGGGCGGTTTGCCCAAAACATCGGTAAAGGCAATGATGCCGCCGTGCCTTTGATCCCAGCCGAGCGGCAACGTCAGATCGATGATTTTTTTGCCTGCGTCGATCGCTTTTTGATTGTTTGTCAAAATTCCCTCGGTCATGACAAACCATGCAGCTTCCATGGAATGTCCGGGATTTACGATGCGGCCCGTGGGGGTATCCAGCGCTTTGCCATCCTTTGTGATGCTTTCCAAAAGTGCATTTTCGGTCAAAAAGCCACCGTCAAGAATTTCCTGCAAGCAATCTTCTGCAATCTTTGCATATCTGCTTTGATATTCTGTGTCGATCGCACGCATGGTCTGCGCGGTGGAAAGCATGATCATGACGGGAGAAAGCGCTTTTGTTTGATTGGTTTTTGGGTTGAATTTCGGCTCGGTATATCTTGCGCCCGTAAAACAATCGTAAGCAACATCAAAATAATATCTCGCATCCTGCAAAGCAGAAGGATTATTGCTTGCGCGGTAATATTCCGCACAGCCGATTGCAGCAAAGGTTTCGGAAAAATAATATCTTCTTTTTTGAATGCCTTGACCGTCTTCCGTCACGGTGAAGAACATTCTGCCGTCTGTATCCTTGCATTTGGGGAGAAAATCATAGAGATTTTTTGCAGCCCTTAAATAACTCGGA
>JBGVIG010000136.1:0-1134 GCA_045122995.1 Eubacteriales bacterium
TTTCCTGCGAAATTGCTCTTTCTATCTTCCCTTCGCGAAAAGAAAAAAGCAAGCAAAAAAAACGACTCGCGGCAAATCTCCTGTCATTTCCTGCAAATTTCCCCTTTTCATCATTTCCTTGTGAAAAGAAAAACAAGGAGAACAGAAAGATGTCACAGGCAATTCCATCTCCCTCATATAGGGATTCCCAAGGGACAATGTCCCTTGGGCGGAGCGCGAGGCAGAGTTTCGCAAAACTAGCTGAGCAAGTGCGAAACCGTCTGACAAACCTCACCGTTTTTCACATAAACGCGAGGCATGCGTCTTGCGATGCCGCAGACAAATTCATAGTTAAAGGAAAATGCCGCGTCAGCAACTTCTTCCACGGAGATAAATTCATCGCCGTCCCTGCCGACGATCACGACGCTGTCCTCGATCTGAGTTTCGGGCACTTCAGTAATATCCACCATCATCTGATCCATGCAAACTCGGCCGAGGATCGGACAGCGCTTTCCATGGATCAAAACTTCGCCACGGCCCGAAAGAGCGCGCGGATAACCGTCCGCATATCCGATGGGGATCGTGGCAACACGCGTTTCCCGCTCCGTCACATAGGTATGCCCATAGCTGATTCCTTGCCCTTTTTCGAGCGTTTTGATGTGAGAAATGTGTGTAATGATCTCCATCGCAGGCATCAGAGAAAAATCCTCACCTACCGCTTTTTTCACTTCGCAGGAGGGATAAAGTCCGTAAAGCATGATGCCTGCGCGCACCATATCGTAATAACTCTCCATTTCTAAGATACCAGCGCTGTTGCTGATATGCGCAAGGGGGATCTTCACGCCGCGCGTTTCCAACATTTGCAAAAAGCGTTTAAATTCATTCTGCTGTTTTTCCGATGTTTCTTTTTGCGCGCTGTCTGCTGCCGCAAAATGGCTGAAAACACCCTCGATCACAAGTCCTTCCAACTTCGCCGCCTGTGCCGCCGCATTCGCGTCTTCTTCCGTCACACGAAAACCGATGCGCGCCATGCCCGTATCCACCGCAAAATGCACGCGCGCTGTTTTTCCCTCGGCGAGCGCCGCTTGAGAAAGGAGATGCAGGTGCTCCGGCTGAAACATAGTCAAGCTGATATCCTTGGCAATCGCCTCGGCA
>JBGVIG010000137.1:0-2651 GCA_045122995.1 Eubacteriales bacterium
TGTAAAAATGGGTGCTCTTTGCGTCAGCCGCCTCGAAAAGACCGATAACTTCCGCCGCAATCTTCACAAACAGCTTGGCACGAATATTCTCGTGGAAAGCTATCATGAGGAAGATTTCAAATCGTTGATGAAATAAAAACGTGTGTAACCCCTACAAACCGAAAAGCGACAGCGCGTTTGCTGTCGCTTTTTTATGAGCATCTCTTGCGAAAACACAAAAAATATGATATCCTTATAAGTAATAACAAAAGACATTTTCCGCATTATTAAGGATAGACATGGCAAAATTATATTTCAAATATGGAGCGATGGGCTCCTCTAAAACGGCAAACGCACTGATCACAAAATTTAATTATGAAGAGCGCGGCATGAAGGTCTGGCTGATCAAGCCCGCGATCGACAAGCGTGACGGCGCCGACATCGTGCGTTCTCGTATTGGACTGAAAGAAAAAGCATATGTGGTATCTCCCACAACGGATATTTATGAAACATTTGGAGAACATCGTGATTGCCATGTCATCATTGCAGACGAATGTCAATTTTTCACCACCAAACAGATCGATGAGCTCCGACAGATCGTAGACGAATTTGAAGTTCCCGTTCTTTGCTTCGGACTGCGCACCGATTTTGTGACAAATCTTTTTGAAGGAAGCCGCAGACTTTTTGAAGTGGCCGACTCCATTACGGAAACCAAAACCATTTGTGCTTGCGGCAAAAAAGCGATCGTCAACGCAAGAATCGATAGTGACGGAAACGTTATCACCACAGGCGGTCAAATCCTTCTCGGCGGTAATGACACTTATATTGCCATGTGTCACAGTTGTTGGGTAAAAGCGCAAAAACGCGAGAAAAAAGAAAGCGAGGCGTAATATGCAAAGAGAAAACATCATGATCATTGGTGTAGCAGGAGGCACCGGCAGCGGAAAAACAACGCTTGCCAAACACATCGCCGATGCATTTGGCGATCTTGTGACGGTGATCACACACGATAGCTATTATCGCGCGCAGAATGATAAGACCTTTGAGGAACGCTGTCAGCAAAATTACGATCACCCCGATGCCTTTGAAACAGAGCTTCTTCGCCATCATCTGGATATGCTCGCGGAAGGAAAAACCGTAGACGTTCCCTGCTATGACTACACCACGCACAACCGTTCCGATCGCACAGTGAGAACAGAACCGCGAAAAGTGATCGTTTTGGAAGGGATCCTCATTTTTTCCGATAAAGAATTACGTGATCGCATGGATCTCAAAATTTTCGTGGATACCGATGCCGACGAACGAATCCTGCGCCGTATTCAGCGTGATATGGAAGAACGCGGCAGATCGCTTGAATCCGTCATTTCACAGTATCTCGACACCGTAAAGCCTATGCATGAAGCATTCGTAGAACCCTTCAAGCGCTTTGCTGATATTATCATTCCCGGCGGCGGTTCAAACCCTGCGGCAGTCGATATGATCCTTACACGCATTCGCAAACAACTCAATTCTGAAACAGAATAAGAAAAATCCCTGACATTACTTGTCAGGGATTTGTTTTTCATCAAAAGTTTTTATTCTCACGATTCCCAATGTTCATCATAAACCGTGATCACAACAGGAATATCGTTTTCTGAATCATTGATGAGTTGAACAGCGATTTTATACCATCTTTCGCCTTCGACTTCAACCTCAACAGAGGAATCTGGCAATATGACCATGTTTGTATAAGGATTTCCTTCATATGCATGATTGATGCCGGTGTCAGCCAACCAAACAGAAACGATCTCAATGCCATCAACTTCATAGTCTGCAGAAATCGTCACGTTACCATCGGCAAAATAAAGTTCCTCGTCAGAAAAAACAAGTTCATGACTGCCAGCAGGAATGGTAAAATGAATCACACGAGGAGAAAGCTCTTTTTCTTGACCACAACCAAAGAGTATCAATATGCAAGAAATGATCAATACGAATACCAAACACTTTTTCACCAAAATCACCTCTTTCATTCACATTTAAGTATTTATTTTTATGCCACCAAGCTTTCGCCATAGAAAAACAATTTTCTTTTGGTATTACGGGAAGGGATACACGCCACCTGCGGAAGCGAATCAGAAAGCTTGCCAAAAATAGTGGGAATATAAGACGTGGGATTATAATTTTCATCGCTGGAAATTTCTCCGCCGCCTGTGATATTACCAAACATTTCCCCCCAGCCGCCAAAATAATTCAGATATTCCTGAAAATCATTGTAATGATTATAGGTATAAAAAACGAATTTTTCATTGGGATCAATGATAGCATCGCCGTTTTTATCATAGCGTGTGTAAACGATTCTTGCCGCGCCACGAGTAATCGTTTTGCCATCATTATAGATCTTCATCGTATAACGAGGATCACAGTCGGTCCCTGTTGTACCAATGTCAATCTCATAATAAGAAAGCTCACCGCCGCAACCACTGATATCGGGAAGCACAGGTTCATAGGGATATTTTTCTGTATTACCGCTGAATGGAGTGTGATTGAGGCGCAGATATTCACCCCAAATGCTATTTTCCGGCTCGAGATTCTTTCCTGTCACATAATTGGCAGGAACGTCACCGAAAGCATATACATAAGCCGCCACTTCCTCAAGCGTGATATAGCCACCGCCGCGATAGATACGAAAAACT
>JBGVIG010000138.1:0-4991 GCA_045122995.1 Eubacteriales bacterium
TCGATTTCTTCATTTCGTTTGGTAAAAGCCTTGCCTGTGCTGAGAGATGCCGCCATCATTTTCAAAATCACAAGTTGCTCATAACGGGATTCATAATCGTAACCGTAAATCAACGCGGTTTCATAAATTCCTTTTAACAACATGCCGATAAAAAGAACGATATCCGGCATGCCAATACCAAGCGCACCAAGTCCAACGCCCTCTGCTGTCGTGATCGCCGTATTCAGCAGATTTTTTCGTTCAGCATTACGTTGCATTTCGCGGATCTCATGTCGTCCACCTTTCACGCGGAACGCAAAATCATAAACCGTGTGATTTTCTTTCATTTCATTTTTATTATAAGTTTTTTCAATAATAGCACGGCCTTTTTGAAAAACGATGGAAAACCCTTTACAGAAGGCGCTTTCAAGTCCGACGTATACCTTCTCAGAAATTTTTTCTTCCAAAGCTTTTTTCCATACAGCAGGTTTGTGATTTTCCGATGATTTTATCAATCTTTTCTCTTTTGAAGCCAAAAGAGAAAGCTCCTTTTCCAGTGATGCAATTCGATACTGCTGTTTTTTATCCATTTTATCACCCATTTCTTTTTGATGATTATCTTATTTTTATTTTATCATTAATGTCATATTTCTGTCAATAATATGTTTTTTATGTAAGCAGGTATCAATAAAGAAACCACTTCGCATAACACGAAGTGGTTAACTTATTATTTATTCTCTTTTCTCGGCTCTGTGCAAAGTGCAAGAAGATCGTCAAGCTTCGCTGTGGCCATGCAAACGACGGTATCACTCGCACCATAGTAAATGCGAACCGTGTTATCATCTTCCAAGATAGCACCACAGGGGAACAATACGTTGGTACGGAAGCCTTCCTCTCTTTCCCAATGGCCTTCAGGAACGATAAGCGGTTTTTTGGACATACCGATCACTTTAGAGGGATCTTCAAGGTCAAGAAGCGCAATGCCAATGGTATAACGCTTGGTCCACTTTGGTTCCCAACCATTTTTGCCTCTTTCCATATCACGGTCAACAGCGTGGAAAATCATAAGCCAGCCTTTGTCCGTTTTGAGAGGAGCTGCACCGGGACCGATCTTGTCATTGCAGAAAGGAACATCTTCCACGCCCATAACAAGACGGGATTTGCCCCAATAAACAAGGTCAGGAGATTCGGAAAGCCAAATATCGAAAACGTCACCGCCACGAGAATATACAGGCATCGGACGTTCCAAGCGAACATAATTACCATTAATCTTTTCCGGGAAAAGAACCATGTTCCGGTTTTCAGGAACCGAAATGGATTTTACATTGAAGATTTTCAAGTCTTTAGTCGTTGCCATACCGCCGCAAACACCATGCTTGGTATCCACAGCAAAACAAATGCAATATTCACCATCAATTTCTGTGATACGAGGATCATAAACACGTTTGATCTCGTCATCTTCCATGGCAAAACAAGGTTCCGGTTCCACTTCAAAGTGAATACCGTCATCAGAATAAGCAACACCGAGGTTTGTGCCTTCGAGCGTCTGTTTTTCATAATCACCGTAGTCATTACGGAAGATCATGATATATTTACCGTTTTCCTTCTTTAAAACACCTGCGTTAAAGGTAAGCGCCGCCGGATACGGCACGTCCTTATACGTTAAAACCGGTTCGGGATAACGTGTAATGCACGGTTCTGTTTTAAAAATACTTTCATCAATGGGTCTGAATTGTCTGGGCATGAGATACCTCCATGATTTTATATTTTTTAAATTTTAACATATATTGCGACAGAAAGCAAGTCTTTTCCACATAGTTCTTTTGCAAAATTATATTCAAATCTTTTTCCATGTTTTTGGACTAAAGAGAATCAAAACAGGGAGTATTTCAAGTCTGCCGAGAATCATGGTAAAGCTCAACAACAGCTTTGAAAAGAAACTAAACTGTGCAAAGCAAGAATATGGACCTACAGCTTCAAAAGCAGGTCCAACATTGGAAATACATGTCAAAGCTGCAGAAAAATTACTGAAAAAGCCGTGTTCCACGGTATAGGTTCCAGCATCAGAAATAATCGTAAGCAAGGTTCCATTGATCGGATCAAAAGACAGAAAAAAGATCACGGCGATCAAAATAAAGAAATACAACGTAATAAACGCAAAAACATCGTTCGTAGTTTTTTCTTCCAAGGTCTTCCCTTCAAACTTTGTTTTCGGAACATAGCGCGGATTGATCAGCTTTCTCACATTGGTGTGTGCACCCTTAAAAGCAATGACGATTCTTGAAATTTTGATTCCGCCCGCTGTAGAACCTGCCATCGCTCCAAAAAACATCAAAACAACCAGGGTTGAGGTAGCTATCGTTGGCCAAACGTGATAGTCTGTCGTGGTAAAACCCGCCGTAGTAATCAGCGATGCGACCTGAAACAGAGCGTGTCGGAAAGCCTCTTCGGTCGTATATATTTGCGGAAATGCCTCCAATCTTTGAACCAAGCTGACAAAAATAAACATCACTGCCGCAATCACGATACCCAAATAACTCTTGAATTCTTCACTGCGCAAGACGGTTCGGATCTTCCCGATGAGAATCAGATAATAAAGGCTGAAATTACAGCCGAAAAGAAGCAAGAAGATTGCCATCACATACTGCGAAAACGGGTGAAACATCTCCATGCTTCCGGGGATAAAGCCAAAACCACCTGTTCCCGCACAACCAAAAGACGCAAGCAAGCTGAAGAAAAACTTATCGTTTTCATATCCTTCGATCGGTTTATCAAACATAAGAATGATAATTTCCAAAATCGTCAAACCTAAATAAATTACATAAAGGATTCTTGCTGTCACTTTCATTTTGGAAACAAGCTTACCAACTTGCGGTCCCGGGCTTTCTGCACGAAGCAGATGCATGGCAGAGCCGTCTTTGCTTTCGGGAATAAAGATCAAAACAAAAACGAGAACACCCATACCCCCGATCCAGTGAGAAAAGCTTCTCCAAAAAAGCGTAGAGCGAGAAATACTGGTGATATCCGTAATGATGCTGGCCCCCGTCGTAGTAAAGCCGGACGTGATCTCAAAAAAAGCATCAATAAAATTAGGAACATCGCCGTTGATCACCAGGGGCAAAGCGCCAAAAAGCGGCATAACAAACCAAACAAGTGCCGTCAGTGCAAAACCCTCTTTTTGATAAAGCGTGTTTCTCGACGGCTTTAGCATTTGCAATAGAAGACCGATCACCACAAGCAAAGCACTCGGTGCCGCAAATGCTAAAATATGCTGCCAATTTTCCCGATAGACAAGACTCACGATGAGAGGCGCGATCATCAAAACGCCCTCCATGATCATGATCTTCCCTAAAATTTTCACTAAATTTTTATAATTCATACCGTTTTCATTATTCCAAAATATCTGTTAAATCATCGAAATTCTTATGTGTGGTAACAACGATAACGTTATCTCCTTGACGAATACAAGAATTACCGTTTGGGATCATCACGTCATTCTTTCGAATGATGCAGGCGATCAAGCAATTTTCTTTGATCTTTAAGTCTTTCAGCGGCTTATCGTAAAACTTTTCCGGCTTTTTCGCAAAAAATTCAAGTACCTCTACTTGCCCTTCAACCACACAATAGAGTGTCAAGACATTACTGCCTCGTTTATTAGCAAGCGCACGGATATAACTGATGATTCTATTTGCCACGATATTTTTCGGAGATACGTTATTTTGAATCCCCAGTTCGCGAAGCATGCCGCCCAGATCATCGCTTCTGATCTGCGTAATCGTCTTTTTCACCTTCATTTTGTTGGCAAACATAGACACGACCATATTTTCCTCATCAACGTCGGTAAGCGCCACAAAAGCGTCCATCGCCTCCAAGCCTTCTTCCAAAAGAAGTCCGTGCTGCGCGCCGTTGCCATGAATGACGGTAACACGCGGAAGAATATCCGCAAGTTCTTCTGCCGCCGCTTTATCATCGGCAATCAATTTAATATTGTATTTTTTCTTGGAAAGCTCATCCGCAAGATAAAATCCGACCTTATTGCCGCCGACGATCATGATATTTTTAAGCGGAGAATTCACAAGATTGATCTCTGCCAAAAAATCACGCAAAGAGCTTGCATTGGCTGTAAAATGAATTCTGTCACCCTTTTTGATCATAAAATTACCGGAAGGAATGATGACGGAATCTCCTCTTTGCACCGCACAAATGAGCACCTTTGTCATAAGCTTTTTGCCGAGCGACACCAAAGTTTCGCCGATCAGCGTACAACCCTTATCAACAACAATTTCCACCAAAGAAACTCTCCCTTTGGCAAAATGCTCGATTTTTGCAACAGACGGCAAGTTGATCAGATAAAAAATTTCATTTGCCGTATCTTTTTCGGGATTAACGATCATGGATATACCAAGCTCGTCCTTCATATCCATGATCTGCTCTCTATATTCGGGGTTGCGAACACGGGCGATGGTGTTTTTGACACCGATCTTTTTAGCAACAAGGCAAGCGAAAACATTCAGCTCATCACTTCCCGTCATCGCCATGGCAAGATCCGCGTCCTCCATATTGGCCTCCATCTGGATCGCTCTGCAAGCGCCGTTGCCAACCACGCCAAACACGTCATACTGTTCGATCAATTTTTCAATTCTATCTTTGTTTTCATCAATGATGGTAATAGTATGCCCTTCGCCGGAAAGGCTTTTCAAAATAGTTTTTCCTATCGTACCAAGTCCGATAATTACGATTTTCATAGCAATGATCTCCGTATATCAACGAATTTTAGAAATTTTTGGATAAAAACTTTTGATGAAACTATTATATCAAAAAGCAAAGATAAATTCAAGAGGTTTCTGACTCTTTTCGGAGAACTCAAGAGAAGGTGCGCCATTCTGAGGAAAATCCACAGAACAGCGCACCAATTTTATATTGTTAGATTTTAATCAACACATCAAACAAGAAGATTCTTTTCCGTATCCTTATCAAAGAAATGCATGACTTTTCCCTCAAAGGTAACATAG
>JBGVIG010000139.1:0-2228 GCA_045122995.1 Eubacteriales bacterium
ACCTGCATGGTTTCGAGTGGCGCGTTCTCCACGTCGAGGATCGCTTTTGCGCCTGCGTCCTTTTTGCCGTATTTGACAAGGCGCATCGCACATTCCGCGGCAGAAAGCTTATTGCGGTTGCCGCAAACGTAGTCCACCCCCTCCATTTTCAAGACGTCGTCCGCTTTGATCTGCGAGAAGCAGCCCATGACCAAAATAAATGCATTCGGATTTGCCGCGGCGGCACGGCGAATGATCTGACGGGATTTTCTTTCAGATTCCCCCGTCACCGCGCAAGTATTGATGATATATACGTCGCAAACGTCAGAAAACTTGCGGATCTCAAAGCCGAGCGTTTCCAGCTCCGCTTCCACCGCTTCCGATTCATATTGATTGACACGGCAGCCAAGTGTATAGACTGCCGCTGTAGGTTTCTTGTTCATGGGCATAAAGCTCCTCTTTCAAAATTCTTGTTTTTCAAACCATATTATTTTTATTATAGCATTACGCAAGGAAAAATGCAATATTATTTCTTGTCAGAGAGCAAAAACCAAGCAAAAAGACGAGGGAAAAGCGTTTTGAAATCGAGCTCCTTGACCATTTCTGCCGCGAGAATGTCCGCATTGCCGATCTCCTCGCCGTTCAGAAGATACGTGACCGTGCCAAGCTTTTGTCCCTTCGCGATCGGTGCTTCCAGCACCTCAGGGATATCCACACGCTTTTCAATTTTAGTGTCCATTCCCTTTTCCACCGTTTCCGAGAAAGGCTCCTGCAGGACGTTTACCGTGTCAACTACCCCACCAAGAACCTTGATCGGTTCCAGATCGGTTTCCCTGTCTTCATAATGCGAATAGCCGGCAAAACCGAAATCCAGAAGCGAAGTGGCAAGTGCATTGCGCGCATCGCGGGTAGGAGAGCCCATCACAACCGCAATCAGGGAAAGTCCGTTTCGCTCAGCAGTCGCGGAGATGCAGAATTTGGCTTTGGACGTGGAACCTGTTTTCAGCCCTGTAGCACCGTCGTAAAAACGGATAAGGCGATTCGTATTCGTGAGTCCGAATTCGCCGCCGCGAATGGTATCCATCCAAAGCGTGCTATACTGAAAAACGAGTTTATGCTTCAAAACTTCTCGGCTCATGATCGCAATATCACGTGCGCTGGTGACGTGATTTTCCGTGTCATCATCAAGGCCGTTTGTGTTTTCAAAGTGTGTATTCACCATACCAAGCTGTGCCGCACGTTCATTCATTTTGCTGACAAAAGCCGCTTCACTGCCCGCAATGGCTTCCGCAAGTGCCACTGCCGCATCATTAGCCGAAGAAACGATGAGGCTTTTCAGCAGATCGTCCACACTCATCTGCTCACCCACCTTGAGATAGATCTGCGAGCCACCCATGGAAGCCGCATTTTCACTGGCAGTGATCATGTCGGTCAGCTTTAAGATGCCGCTGTCGATGGCTTCAAAAACGAGCAGCATCGTCATCACCTTCGTTACGGAAGCAGGCGGAAGTGCCGCATCTGCGTTTTTCTCATAGAGAACACGTCCCGTATCCGCCTCCATAAGAATACAGGAGATCGCATCAGGCTCTGTGGGATAGGTCGGTGCCGCACAGACTACAAAAGAAAAAAGAAATGAAAAGACAAAAAGAATGGCCAAAAAACGAATTGATTTTTTCATCATAAGATCCTCTTTTTCAAAAAATATCTTGTTTTTCATTTTTATGAAAAAGGGCAAAAAAATATGCTCTTTCCCGAAGGAAAGAGCGTATTTCACAAAATTAGTCTACGATGAACGGCTTGAGTTCTTCCATGATTTTATCGCAATTTTCGCTATGAGCGGTGAGCGTGATGGGATTCATAAGATCAAGGCTAAAAATACCCATGATGGATTTCGCATCAACAACGTATCTACCGCTGGAGAGGTCGATATCACCCTCGAACTGACGAACAACTTCAACAAAGTTGCGTACTGCCTCAATGGAATTCAAACAAACTTTTACAGTTTTCATGTTGCATTTACTCCCTTCAATAAAATTTTGGACTTGCCTATCAATTTCATAATATCAATTTTCTTTGTAATTGTCAAGGAAGTTTGCAAATTTTTATGAAAATTTCTTCGACAAAAGCCGATTTTTTAATTTAATAAGAAGATTGCGAAGGTATAATATAAAATGTATGTCACCCAAAGTGCAAAAATGCCGATGCCCACCCCTGCCGCTTTGCTGAGGCGCCATGCCGTGAGAAAAAGC
>JBGVIG010000140.1:0-2203 GCA_045122995.1 Eubacteriales bacterium
GGGAAGCTCTTTTTCTTCTACGATCTGATCGATGAACTTACCGATCATGGAGTGTTCGCTGGTGCCGATCAGGAAGAGGTCTTCGCCTTCGATCTTATACATCATGGCTTCCATTTCTGAGAAGCTCATAACGCCGGTTACAACGCCGGAGCGGATCATGAAGGGGGGAATGCAGTAGGTGAAGCCGCGGTCGATCATGAAGTCACGCGCATAGGTGATCACAGCGGAATGAAGGCGTGCGATGTCGCCCATGAGATAATAGAAACCGTTGCCGGCAACACGGCGTGCGGAATCGAGGTCGATGCCATCGAAGCGTTCCATGATATCGCTGTGGTAGGGAATATCAAAGTCGGGAACGATGGGTTCGCCATAGCGCTGAACTTCTACGTTTTCGCTGTCGTCCTTGCCGATCGGCACGGAAGGATCAATGATGTTCGGAATGGTCATCATGATCTTTGTGATCTTTTCTTCAAGCTCAGCTTCTTTTGCTTCGAGAGCAGCGAGTGCTGCGGAATTTTCAGTAACGAGCTTCTTTGCTTCTTCTGCTTCTGCTTTCATGCCTTTTGCCATATACATACCGATGGTCTTGGAAACCTTGTTGCGGTTTGCGCGGAGAGCGTCAGCTTCCTGTTTTGCTTTGCGGTTTTCCTCGTCGAGGGCGATCACTTCGTCAACGAGAGGGAGTTTTGCATCTTGGAATTTGTTTTTGATGTTCTGCTTTACGATTTCGGGATTTTCGCGAAGAAATTTCAAATCGAGCATTTTGTTTTTCTCCTTTTTATTTCAATAATTTTTTTCAAAATTTTGGCCGTGGCGGCAGGGAAACACGTCAAAAGTGCGTAAAAAAAGCCTTTTCTCCCCGTGTCATGGGAGGAAAAGACTCCGTGTTGCCACCCAAATTGCCGATTTTTATGATAAAATCGACCGCTCAAAGGTATGATAAGGGATACCGTCCCGCGGCTTTCGCCGTCCATGCTCCGGAAGCGGAAGAAAAAGACTCCTCTCACGGCTCGCACCGACCGCCGTTTCTCTGGAAGGGGAAGATCATTTTCTTTTTCCATCATAACATATTACTTATTATAGAATAATTTTGCGAGAATTGCAAGGGTTTTTTAAAAATTTTCATTCCTTGGGACAGGATGTGCAAAAAAGAACAAAGAGGTTGATTTTTGTGCGTATATATGATATAATAAAATAGAATAACGATATGTCCGTGAAAGACGGAAAGGTGGCAGAAAATGACGACCGTTGAACGCTTTAACGCTGTAATGAACTTTGAAAAAACAGACCGACTCCCGATGGTGGAATGGGCAAGCTATTGGGGTGCGACGCTTGATCGTTGGCATGAAGAAGGTCTTCCCGCAGATATTCCGTGGGACCAGATCCAGACACATCTCGGTCTTGACTATATTTGCCGTATCTGGCTTCCTTTGACCAAACCCGGTACGCCGAAACCCGCGACACACGGCGCACCGCTGATCTTTGAAGCAGATGAATATGAGGAATTCAAGAAAAAATATCTTTTCCCTGATGAAAACGATTGGAACTTCAAGAGAAAAATGGATACCTTGCGCAACCTCAAGGAAGCGCACGAAAAAGGAGATGCGATCCTTTGGTATTCTTACGATGGCTTTTTCTGGTTCCCGCGTGTGCTTCTTGGCATTGAACCGCATCTCTATTCGTTCTATGACGAGCCGGAGCTTTATCATAAGATCTGCAATGACCTTGCTGATTATATTATCGCCCAGCTTCCGAAAATCTATGAAATCTGCCACCCCGAATTCATGGTCATTTCGGAGGATATGAGCTATAACAACGGCCCGATGCTCTCCGAAGAGCTTTTTGATGAATTTTTGCTCCCGTATTATCAGCGTATCATTCCCGAGATCAAAAAATACGGCACCAAGGTCATCGTTGATACCGACGGCGACGTTTCCATGATGATCCCGTGGCTCATTCGCGCCGGTGTGGA
Organism: Eubacteriales bacterium; assembly: GCA_045122995.1. Taxonomy (GTDB): domain Bacteria; phylum Bacillota; class Clostridia; order Oscillospirales; family CAG-272; genus QALR01. The sequence goes on from JBGVIG010000140.1 coordinate 1,973, forward strand.
CGGCGTACTTCCGCTGGAACGTCAGGCGGGCGTGGACGTCAACCGCTTGCGTGAGATGTATCCGAACTTCCTTTTCATCGGCGGCTATGACAAAATGGCGATGCCTAAAGGCGAGGCGGCAATGCGTGCAGAGTTTGAAAGACTCCTTCCTGCGATGAGAAGCGGCGGCTTTATTCCGTCCGTTGACCACCAGACACCCCCCGGCGTTTGGTTTTTAAAATATAAAAAATA
>JBGVIG010000141.1:0-2186 GCA_045122995.1 Eubacteriales bacterium
TGCGGATTTCACCAAACATCATCTTGAAAACGTTGCAAAAACCGCAGAAAAAGTCGGAATCCAAGCGATCGTGCAGATCCACGGCATGATGTATCCGCACAACGCCACAAGTGCGTATTTTGCAATCAAAGATTTGGATCCTACCTACATTGGAATTAAGCTTGACCCCGGCAATAATGCACAACAGGAAGGGTTTGAGCTTTTTAATTATCAGATCCCACTCCTCGGTGAATATATCAGCGCACTCAGCATTAAAGATGCTCGTTTTTTTGAACGCCCGGATCCCGATATCGCGGGTGGCAAGCAATTCGTGCGCAAATTTGTGCCGCTACACGAGGGAATTTCCGATTATCCGCAGGTCCTTTCGGAATTAAAAAAGATTGGCTTTGACGGTCCTGCCGTTTTCATGCCGTTTTATAACGAGAACGATCTTCCCCTGCTCGAAGAAAATCTTAAAAAAGAAATTGCTTATTTTAAAGTTTTGGAAGAAAAAATTATGTAAAACGATGATAATAAAAAACTCGGAAGCGCATGCGCTTCCGAGTTTTTATTTTGCTTCATGTTCAATGCTCAAATAAAATTTCCAAATATTCGGGAAACCTGGGATCGTTGATGGCGTACTGCACGCCATTGACGGTAATGATATTTTCTTGATAATAAAATTCAATATCGCAAAGTTTGCTTCTTGTGCCGACACCCGCTTCGTGAACAAAGATACGATAATATTTCGTGGAATGAAAATATTCTTTTTTCGCGATCTTGAGGTGTGCATCGGTGTTGTTCAGCAGGGAAAGAAAAGAGGCGAGCTTGCCGTCGATCAAGTCGATCATCATTGCTTCTTCTGTTTCCGTATTGAAAGCGTAGACCTTCACGCTGTCAACGATCGCACGGTCTTCGAGGACGACACTTTTTAAGTCACGCGGATACAGATGATAAGTCAAGAGCACGGCAACCGTGATGATGATAAGAAATATACTGATATATCGTTTTTTCATGTGCCGCCTCCTTCCTTGGCATTACTGTTGTTGCTTTGCTAAAATTTCGAGGATCTCTTCTTTGAGATCGTCGCCGTAACACTTATATTGTTTTCCTTCGATGGAAAGCACGTTATCGCTTAAATAATACGTTCCGATGCCGTAAAACGTTTCGTTTTTTTCGGTTTTCCTCATATAAATATCAATCACGTGTTGATCGGAGAAAGATTTTTTCTTAAAGAGCTTTCTGCGTACACGGATATCACCGAGCTCTTCTAAAAGATCATCATAGTCTTCGTTCGTAAGGAGAATTTCTCTGTTTTGTGAATCTCCGATAAACGGTTTGATGAGCGAGAGTATAAGGGCAGGGCCACCATCGTCGGCAACCACGGCTTTATTTTGCAGGAGAAGGGAAACAGGCTTTCTCGGAAAAAAGGAAAAGACGGCGATAAAAACAATTCCTGCGGCAATCAAACACAAAACGATATTTTTTCTGGAAAATTTTTTCATAGAAAAACCCTCCTTTGTGTGCAAAATATTCCATTATCATTATAACACATAATGCAACGGATTGCAACATATTTTTGGAGGGGTTCCAACATTTTTATTATTTTATTTGATAAGCTTTGCGAAAATTCCTTTTTTCTCGTAAGGTTCGCGTTTGATGCCAAGGAGTGTATAACCAACGCTTTTTACGATCTCCCCGAGTTTTTCATCAGTGATCACGTCTTTGGTGATGATGACGGTTTCTTTTTTTGTGTGGGAGGAGGTGACTTTCGCGGTGGGGAAAATATTGCGGATTGCATCATTCATGTGTGCTTCGCAATGGCCGCACATCATGCCTTCTACGTTCATGGTGATTTTTGTCATGGTAAAAATCCTTTCTTGATTGGTTAGAAAATGCTAACTTTTTTACATATTATAGCAATAAAATGCGCGCTTGTCAAGAAGATGTTGCGCGGCTTTTATTTTTATGGTATGCTATAAATAAGAAAAATAAAATGATTTTGAAAAATTTTTGAGAGGATTTTCCGTTTTTCCCGTCTATAAAGGTGAAAGGGGTTGAAAACGAAATGGAAGATGAAAAGATCATTTCCCTTTATTTTGAAAGAAATGAAAATGCGATCCGTGAGACTGACCGAAAATACGGTGCTTATTGCTTTTCGATCGCGCACGGCATTTTGCAAAATGTGGCAGATTCCGAAGAATGTG
>JBGVIG010000142.1:0-2350 GCA_045122995.1 Eubacteriales bacterium
AAGTCCACCGAGCATACTCGTTGTATTTTCGCAAGCGGCACCGAGCCGTTTATTTTTCACAAGTTTTTCTTGACATGCCAAAAAGATCTGCGAAGAAATCACGCCCTCGTGGTGCATCAACACAGCTTTTTTCTCACAAAAATCACAAGATCGATTGGTGTTTCCATAAAGCTGTACTCCTCGCGTACCATCAAAATCAGAAATCTCTCCAATCATTTTCACGCGGCGTTTCCGATAATATTCATATATATCGTTATCCGCGCGAACATAGATCGGATTTTTCAGTATTGCGGAAATCTTTGCCGCCGAAAGCCCCTCAACTTCCTCAGAAAGCGCACGGAGTGTCACGTTCCCCGTCGCATAGCGTGAAAAAAGATAGCGCACCGTGTTCATTTCCTCGTCTTTTTTTCGAAGCTTTTTCGTCGGTACACCGTCGATCACAGCGTCCGCCAAGACAAATCCAAACGGCGTTCTGCCACCCATGAAAAATCCTTTTTCACTGCGATAAGCATACGCTTGCGTGATGCGCTCCACGATACTTTGCCGCTCAAATTCCGCAAAAATCATCAAAATTTTAACGATCATTTCCCCATACGGGCCCGACGTGTCAAACGTTTCCTGCGAGCTTACGAACTGCACCTGATATTTTTTCAACGTTTCTAAAATTTTCACAAAATCGGAAAGACTGCGACTGATGCGATCCAAACGGTAGACAATGATCTTTCGGATCTCGCCTTTTTCGACGCCGCGCATCATCTCTTGAAATGCCTCTCGCACCATGTTTGCGCCTGATTTTCCATTATCGGTGAAAATCAAAATCTTCTCTTCTTTTTCTTCAGGACGGAGCATCGCTTTGCAATACACTGTCTGAGTTTCACAAGAAACCGAATTTTCTCGCTCAATCGATTTCCTCGCATATATGGCGATCGCCATCGCGTACCTCCTTGTTATCGAGTCTTTTTAGCATCTGCAAAAATCTCATAAAGTGCTGAAACGATCCTTGGTATTCGTTGCGCTCGCTCTTCCTCGGAAAATATCACACTTTGCAAAATCGTCATTTCCGCGGATTCTTTCTTTTTCATTTCGTCACCTCCGCTTTATTCTATGCGAAAAGTATATCTTTTTTTCCGCTAAAAAAGATAACCGACGGAAATCCGTCGCTCAAGATTCATCAGTTATTTTTGCTTCTTGTGCAATTTCTTCGGAAAAGCGGCTTGGAGATACACCGACCTGTGCTTTGAAGGTACGGCTGAAATGTGAAAGACTACCAAATCCGCAACGAGTGCAGACCTCGTCGATGGGATAACCGTCAAGAAGCATCTGTTTTGCTTTGGCAATTCGCGCCTTCAGAACATATTGCGCAGGTGTGACACCCATCATTTCTCCAAAAACACGTCCCAACGTATTTTTATCAATAAAATTCACAGCGGCAAGCGTACGAACCGTCAGATCGTCTTCCATATGATTTTGAATATACAAAATGGTGTGATAAACGATCTTTGCGTTTTTTCTCCGTTTGGAAAGCGGAATAAATGCATCTTCCGCATAGAGTCGGTTGATATGGATCAGCAGAAGTCCCAAAAGATATTTTTGCTCGAGCTCTTTGCCAAAAACGTCCGCTTTATTTTCCGCACACCGCACGATCTTTTCAAAAAGCGAAGAAATGGCATCAAAATCTTCAGCGCTCGGCAAAATGCGATTGGGTGACACCGTATTTTTGATATAAAAACATTCCAAAAGTCTTGTGGATTCAGAAGAAAGCGTTTCAATAAATTCGGGTTTGAAATAAAGCACATACCGCTCAAAAATATCTCCCCGCGGAACGATACTATGCAAATCAAGCGGGCTGAAAAGCAACACCGTGCCATCTGAAACTTCAAATTTCTCGTCACCTACGGTCACAAGAAGCTCACCTTTTTTGACAAACAACACTTCCAATTCATCATGCACGTGATAGGTATTGGTATGTGTATCACGATATGTTACACGATGAGAAACAGAATATGCCCCTCGTAATTTTTCGCGGTGTTCGTTCATTCCTATGCACCCCCTCCCATGAAGCTTATCATATTTATTTTATCATTGAAAACTAAAAATGTCAAGAATAGCAAAAGCCGCATGGGAAATACCCTGCGGCTTTATTTACAAATTATTCTGCTTCAATCGAAAGACCCGCTACAGAATCTACAGGGAGTGACATAACAGCGCCATCGGCTTCGCTATGTACGCCGCAATGACTGCTGATTTCTTTCATAATATCCACCTTATGTTCTATATCGGCCAAAATGAAAACAATCTCTTTTTCATCTTCAGGACCAAGACCCCAGCAGCCTGCTACTTCCGTATCACG
>JBGVIG010000143.1:0-8728 GCA_045122995.1 Eubacteriales bacterium
TTCTTTCATCAAGATCAAGAGTGTTTTCATTGTCACGGAATGTGCCGGAGGGAGAGATCACACCAACAACACCTGCATCAATCAGTTTTCTGAAATCATCGGGACGAAGTCCTGCCGCAACAAAAGCGATCTTCCCTTTCACACCGACAAGGTCGATGGGTTCCAATGCTTCGAGATAAACGAAATCCGCTTCGATACCGTCAGCTGCAGCGTTGCCTGCAAATCCGTATCCGGAAACTTCATATTCGTGATACACGGGCGCTGTGACTTCGAGCTTCGCTGTTTTGATCTCATAGTGGGGTGCTTTGAAGGTTTCGATCACAGGGGTAAAACCGAGTGCTTCCACCTCTTTCGCGATGATGTCCGCACCTTTCTTTTCTCCTTCAAAGGTGGAAAGACGGACAAAATCCATTTTTTCAAGCAAAGAATACATTCTTTTTCCGCAAATGGCCATTGTAAAAATGCCTCCTTACATAATAAATTTTATTGATATTTTTTTGCTGACAAAAATAAAACAAGGCGGCGCGAAGCATACTTAAAATCTTACTTCACGTCGCCTTTTTTATGTGTCCAATCGGGGAATGCCGTCGGAATCAATTCAATTTTCGGTTGAGATCAAAAACGGCGACAAATCAGTCATGGAAAAATCCCGCTTACTGTTTTTCTTCGATATAGCGAGCTACGTCGCCAACAGTGATCAAACGATGAATGTCTTCATCTTCGATATCCACGCCGAATTCTTCGTCGCAACGGAGAGCAAGCTCTGCGAGTTCAAGAGAATTGATACCAAGATCTGCTTCGAGTCTGGCATCGGGCGAGATCTCGTCAACAGAAAGACCAAAGCTTTCTGCGAGAATGGATTGAATCTGTTCCAAAATAGTCATAATACTGTCCTTCCTGTGCCGCCTGGCGGCGCATATATCTTTTTTTATTATTTCAGTTTAAAACGCATGATTTTTCTCGAAGTATTCTTTTCGAATTCCGTTTCGCGAATCTCCACATGCTGAATATGCTTGAAGCTCGGAAGCTTTTTGTTTACCGTGTCAACAACTTCATCGATCGCAGCTTTGATCTCTTCTGCTGTTTTGCCTTCAAATTTATCGTAATCCGGATAAACAAGTGCGGTGATGATCACATCATTTTCCGTTTCACCTTTTCTGCCGATCACAACACATTCGCTGATCAGTTCGGATACACCGAGATATTCTTCGATCTCTTCGGGGAATACGTTTTTACCGTTGCTGGCGATGATAACGTTTTTCTTTCTACCCGTGATAAAGATGAATTCATCTTCGTCCATATAACCGATGTCACCGGTTTTGAACCAACCGTCTTCCGTGAAAGCATTGGCTGTCGCTTCGGGATTTTTATAATAACCAAGCATAACAGCGTCGCCGTGTGTCACGATCTCACCGGTTTCATCAGCAGGATCTTCTTTGTCAATACGGACTTCCATGTGCAAAACGCGAAGTCCGGCAGAATGATATTTACGCCAGTGCATCGGATTTGCAGAAATCAAAGGAGAACATTCTGTGATACCATAGCCCTCACAGATTTTAATACCAAATGCATCAAAATCCATCACAAGCTCAGGACGAAGCGGTGCGCCGCCACAAACGATAAAGTTGAGCCTGCCACCAAGAGCATCGATAACGTCCTTGAAAATCTTGCGGCGAATGCCCCAAGGAAGCTTTCTTGCAATGGGCATCATCTTTTTCACAAGAGCTGTCTTGCCCTTCTTTTCGATCTCCGCCCAAATCTTCTTGTGCATCGTTTCCACATAAAGCGGAACAAGGATAAGACCTGTCGGCTGATATTTTGCAAAATTGCGGAGCGTATTCTTGATAGAATCGTTAATAAACATCGGAACACCGACGTTAGGGGCGGCAAGCTGACTGATCGTAAATTCATAGGTGTGGTGAACCGGAAGAACAGAAACAAGGAAATCCTCGTCTGTTGCCGCCATGATAGAAGCACAGTCGTAAGCGCTGGTGCAAAGATTTCTCTGGCAAAGCATAACACCCTTGCTTGTACCCGTGGTGCCGGAGGTAAAGATGATCGAGCACATCTTATCTCTATCCACAATAGTATTTTCTGCTGTGCGATCACCTTCATCGTAAGCTGCTTTACCAAGAGCAAGAAGTGCGTCAAACGTCATAAAACGAGCGTCTTCGGGTGCTTCCCCTTCAAAGTCTATGCAGACATAATATTTTACAGAAGGCATTGCATCATAAAGAGGCAAAAGTTTTTTGTGCATGGAAGCGGTATAGACGATCATTTCCACATCGCACATACCAACAAAGCCAGAGAACTGCTCAGTGGAAATCTCTTTATCCAAGGGAACAATCACGCCACCTGTAGCAACCGTTGCGATATACGTAGCAACATAATCAGGGTGCGTGTCACCCGTTACGCTGACAAATTTACCGGCAATACCAAGTTTATTCAAAGCAGAGCTGATGTAATTCACATGCGCGAGCATATCGTTGAAAGTAAAGTGACGTTCGTCTTTCTTCACTTTGTAAATATATCTGTCTTTATCGCCGTAGCGCTGCGCTTGTTTTACAACACCGTCATAAAGACTGTCAAATTCATATACCAAATGAGTGGGTTGACCTTTTTTCAAAACAATTTCCTTCTTTCACATAATTTTTTCGTTTTGCGAAACAAACGGAAAGCCTGCTGATTCAAATTATATAGAAAAATTCGCCTTTTGTCAATAGACTTTTCCGCACAACTCCTCAAAACAATTGTTTCTTTTATTAAATAACGAAAGAAAACTGCAAAACGGGACAAAAATAATCATTTCCATTTAGAAAAAAAGACCAAGTCTTTCGACTTGGTCTTTTTTGGTGCCGGTGGTGGGACTTGAACCCACACAGTGTCGCCACTAACGGATTTTGAGTCCGTCACGTCTACCATTCCATCACACCGGCGGAACAGTAATTATTATATCACATATTTTCAAAATTGCAATACCTTTTCGCAAAAAAATCAAAAATATTTTTGATTGGCAAGGGGTGGTTTTCTTTCCAAATATCTTGCATTGAACCACCCCCTTCCTCTATGGTATCATAAAGATACAAAGAAAGTGAGGTGAGATTAAAAAGCATACATTCATACTTCAAACAAAACGAAAGGTAGGTCATTATGATAAAAAAATTCCGTCTGTTTATTTTTCTCATAGGTGTTTTAACAATATTTTGCTGTTTTTCCGTTTCTGCCTCGGCGGCTTCGTATAAAACGATCCCGATCCACGTGGGCGAAAAAACAGTGGACGGTTTGCTGATTGAAGAAACAACCTTTGCTCCGCTCGAGTATTTAACGCTCGCACTCGGCGCGGATTCGGTTTCATGGAGTGCGGTGACAAGACTTGTCACCATTGAGATTCGCGGCATTACCATCGAAACCAAACATGGAGCGAATTATGTGGAAGCCAACGGCAGATGTTTTTATACTGCCATTCCCTGCCGCACGATCGACGGCAATCTTTACGTTCCCGTGCGTCTGATCGCAAAAATTTTTAATGCCAATATCGTTTGGAACGGAAATATGTATACCGTGGATTTTGTAGATTATGGCAAAGTTTGTGAATCCGGCAGTACATATTACGCAAAAGATGCCGTTCTGTGGCTTTCACGCATCATTTACGCGGAAAGTGTTGGTGAACCGCTTCTCGGCAAGATCGCCGTGGGAAATGTCATTCTCAACCGTGTGGAAGACAAAAACTTCCCTAACACTATCTACGGCGTTATTTTCGACACGAAATACGGCGTGCAATTCACACCGACCGCCAATGGCAGAATCTATAACAATGCCAACGACGAATGTCGCCGCGCCGCAAAAATGGTTTTGGAAGGCACCACCGTCAGCGATGACATTTTGTATTTTCTCAACAAAGCCATCGCGACCAATTTGTGGGTACACAACAACCGTCCGTATGCGTTCACCATCGGCGGTCACAGCTTCTACAATTAACAAGCTTTTTCTTTAGGAAAAGAAAAAGCTTGGCAAAAAGAAACCATTCGTGTCACTCTAATTTTATTTTTGCTTAAACTCCATATTGATTAAGACAAAAGCCTCCCCTTTTTGGGGGAGGCTCTTTCTTCAATCTTTTATCTTTAATCGTTAATCACAAAATACATTGCCACACGGCTCTTTTTCACATCAGCAGGAACAGTGAGTCTGCCTGCGTCCACCTCGTCACGCAAAGTGATCCAGCGGATATCATAGAGATGTGCTTTCGCCTTAGCGCCTGCATAATCCTGCCACATGGGGCTGCTGTTCTTTCGATAAACCACAAGAATTTCTTCAAACACGGTTTGCATATTCGCACAGATCTTTTCATAATTTGCGTGATTGCGCCAAAGCGCATACATCGCATTCTTTTGGCTTGTGGTCATGACGGGAATATCCGCGATGACGTTTCCATCTTCATCTGCATGCGCATATTTTCCGTCAATGTCTTTCCAGATCACCTTTTCCGCTTCGGTGAGCGTTCCGATCTTGCGTCCATTCTTTACAAAGTCGCCAAAAAGCGAAACCGCTTCGTACGGCATATCGCCAATGCGATCCCACATACCGAAATCGCGGATCTTATACGACCAAAAAATCAAGCCATTGATATAGCCGTTGCCATCTTGTCCAACGAAGGAATCTTCGGGAAGATCTGCATCTTCATAGCCTGTGAAAGACCACGTATCGCCATTTTCACGCGGAGGAATGGGACGGATCGCATCGGATTGCACAGACCATTTGCAGATTTCAATAGCCTGCATCAAAAGGAACCATTTCAGCTCCTCATCGGTCATGCTTTCGGGCGCGATGCCGAGCGCACGGATCGCAGGAATTGTGTCACTCACCATCTCGTCAAGCAGACGTGTGCGCTCTGCGGAATTTTTTCTCACAGCATAGTAAGCGGCGAGCTGTGTTTCGGCGTTTACGATATAAATATCCGTTACATATTTGCCGTTTTCCAGTTTTTTAAGGAGTGTCACCTCTTCCAAAAGGCGCACTTCCTCTTCCATGTAAGGCACCGCGATGCCAAGCTCCACGGAAAGCTCTTCGATCGTGGAGGGGTTGTCGCTCGCTTCCAAAAGGATATTTTTCGGAATGAGTCGCTGTGTTGCTTCATGCGGTTTATCAGGGTTGTTGCCGCTTCCGATAAAGGAAATATTTTCGGGTTTATAACTTTTTACACCAAATTCTCTTGCCATATTCATACCTTCTTTCAAAATGTTGCGGGCACGGAAAAGCTTGGTTTTGACCGTTCCCTCAGGCAATCCGAGCATCTTTGCGATATCTTTTGTTTTTCTGTCTTCGATATAAAACATCGCAACGATATCACGGTATTCCGATGAGATGAAAGCAAGCTCGCGGCGAAGCAGACGAAGTTCTTCCAAATGAACGAGTTCATCTTCAAACCCCTCGTCGGGAAGATCAAGCTCTGCGATGTCCGTCCCGGAAACGGCATCGTTTTTCTTATGCTTTTTGTCTGCCCAAACGCTGTAGCGATTGCGCGCGATCTGCCAAACCCATGCCGAAAAACTCATAGGAATCGTTCCTTTTCCCAAAGCACGAAGGATATTCAGCGTGATATCAGACGCCAGATCCTCTGCCTCATAGCTATCTCCCGTCTTTTTAAGACAGAAATAGTAGACCTTTCCCATATAATTTTCTGCATATTCGGAAATCCATTTTTCCATCATCTCATGTTTCATTTTTCACTCAACTGCCTTTCGCTCATATAGTGTGGCGATATGCAAAATGGTTTTAAATTTTCAAAAAATTTTTTATACAGCAAAAAAGCCTCCGTGCAGGAGGCTTTTTTCACAAGAACTCTGTTCTCAGGGCACTGCCCCAAGAGCCCGCCCAAGGGACATTATCCCTTGGGAATCCCATTGTAGATATTCCCTTCATTCGGGTTCTAAGGGACAACGTCCCTTAGTAGAGCCACGAGACAGCGGCTCGTGTGGGGTGTGGGGCAAAGCCCCGCCCTTTATTCTGTCGTTTTGATATCAGAGAAAGATTGCACATCGCACTGACCATAAGTGTTGTCACCCACAGCGTACACTCTGCCATGACGATCGAGAGCGATGGTGTGTGTTCTGCCGGCAGAGATTTCAACGATATTTTTCCAAGTATAAACATTGCACTGGCCATATACGTTATGTCCTGTCGCAATTACTTGTCCATTATCAAGAAGTCCAACGGTGTGGAAGTTACCTGCCGCAACTGCTGTAATGTGATTCCAACGAGAGGTTTCACACTGATAGTTTGCATTGTTGCCGACAGCGACACAAGTACCGTCCGAACGAAGACCGACGGTGTGGAGTCCGCCTGCTGCAATATCGACAATGCTTCCCCACTTATGTGCGCCCCAGCTGCTTCCCACGTTCGCGCCTGTTGCCACGATCGTGCCGTCCGAGCGGATACCAACGGTGTAATTTTCATTGGCGGCGATATAAACGACCTCGCGCCATTCGTATACGTTACATTGACCGTAAGTGTTATCACCGATGGCGATACAAGCGCCATTGGAAAGAAGACCGACTGAGTGGCAAGCGCCCGTCGCGATCGCGCAAACACCTGTCCAATTCTGCACGTTACATTGACCGTGACCGTTATAACCGCACGCATGTACGGTGCCGTCCGACTTCAAGCCAAGCGTATGATGATTACCGGCGGAAACGGACGTGATGTCGCGCCACGTTTGTGTATCACACTGACCGTAAGTATTATCACCGATGGCGATCGCACAGCCGTTACGGCGTACTGCCACGCTATGTAAACCTCCCGCAGAAATACTGCGCTGGGAGGAGAGCGGAACGAATCTTGTCGTCACGCGGAAGCTTTTGTTGATCTCCACGGTCTGATCGCCCACGGAACGGCGTTTGGGGGTGTTCTGTGCAGACTGTACCTTTTGGAATCCAAATTCGCCGGTTTCGGGATTGAGAACCTTGACGTTTTTCACCGCAGGCTGTGCAATTTTCGTCTGCTGTGTCGTTTGTTCTTTGGCAGGAATGGAGATCGCCGCGCTCGTAGCGGTACCCTGGGAAGAAGTGGGCGTTTTATTGAAAGGTGAATATTGGTTCACGCTGTTTCCCGAAAGCTTTGCCTGACGGCTGGAGAGACGCTTCAATTCATGCTCCTGCTTCACGCTTCTTTCGAGAAGATCACCGATCTGCATGATCGGATAGGTCAAGGCAAGCAGTACCGCCGCAAGCAAGCACCACAAGACCTTGGCAAAAGCGCCTTCTGCGCCGACAAACGCCATCAAAATGCAAACAACAGCGCCGAGCGCGCTGGCAATCAAGGCAACCAGTTTGATATGCTTTGCTGAATATTCATTCATGATAATCTCCATTCCGCCGCCATTTCATGCGGCAACTTTTCTTTTTCATTCCATGAAAATCGACAGCGATCACGTCCCATGGTGTGTGCGCACCGCATGACGGATATTTTCCAGAACCACGGCATACGCCGCCGCTGTCAGGTGCATATAATCGTCGTTCTGATATTCCTTTTTCAGATACCCCGTAGCAGGATCCAGAAGCTTATCATGCGTATTGATATACGGAATATCCAATTGGGTGCAAAGCGCTTCGATCCATTCGTTTGCCTGCACGACAGCTTCTTTTTTGAGGCGTTTATAATACTTCACGGAGCCGTCCGCAAGCGGAAGGATTGACTGCACAAAGATCTCGGTTTCGGGGGACGCACACCGCACCGATTCGAGAAGCGTTTGGTAAGTTTCGAGAAACACATCTTTGGGCAAAAAGCCCGCGCCGCCCGAAACACCGACGGTAATGATTAAAATTTTCGGTTTTTTGAGCGCCACCGCCTCGGGAAGCGTCAGATCACGGTTTTCTGCCGAAAGATGCACGCATTTTGTGCGGTTCACCGTTTCAAAAAGAACCGTGCTTCCCGCTCCCGACCACACACGCGCACGCGGAATGCCGCCGCGAAGTGCCAGATGTGCCGTGGTGGAATCTCCGAAAAACACCGCTTGCTCAATAGGATCCGTATCCGCCAAAGCCGATCCGCCTATGGAAAAAAGCAAGCAAACGATGAGTAAAACAGGAATAAATTTGTACCTCTGCACCGTGAGAGGTCGCCCCCTTTTATTCGGAAGTTAGGCGATATACATTCGTTTTATCGGAAACGAGAATGATCGTTCCTTCAAGGTCTGTACGAAGAACGTCGATACCGTTTTTTTCAAAGCGTTCCAAAACCTCGGTGTGCGGATGCTTATAATCATTGCCTTCCCCACAAGAGATGACGATAAGGCTCGGATTTGCCACATCAAGAAGTGCCTGCGAGCTGGAGGTACGAGAGCCGTGATGTCCTGCCTTGAAAACATCACAGGAAAATTCGGAAGCAGGCCAATATTTCAGGATCTGCGCTTCCTCTTCTTTTTCCGCGTCACCCGAAAGCAAGAAGGAGGTTTCACCATAATCCAAACGGATCACGATGCTGCAATCATTGGCATCATCGAGAAGCTCGATCGGACCGAGGACCTTAAACGAAGCTTCGCCTATCGTATAGGTTTTGCCGAGTTCATCGGGAATATACTCCAGATTTGCGTCTTCTTTATCGATCGCAGTCAAAACTTTTTCCCATGTCACCGTGTTTTTTTCACATTCGGTGAGAAGGATATTTTCTACCTCAACCGCATAGATGACTTCGTCCAGTGCCGCAACGTGATCGGCATCGGGGTGTGTGATGA
>JBGVIG010000144.1:0-3645 GCA_045122995.1 Eubacteriales bacterium
TGCACAAAATGCTTTGAAACAACTTTCTTGCAAGTTGGAACTTGATGAAAAAGTGACACTTTGGGAGCCCAGAGAGGAAACCGAAGAAAACGATAGACACAATTTCATCATTCGAAAAATAAAAGCGACAGACAAAAAATATCCCCGTAGAAATGCGCAAATCTCGAAAAGTCCTTTGTGATCCTATGCGAAAAAACGAAAGTCTTTTGATTTTCCGCGCGGAATACACCAAAAATCAGCATGAAAATTTGTTTTTTTACAGACAAAATTTTCATGCTTTTTTGTTTTCTTTTTGGTAAAATAAAATGGTAAATATCGCAAAGGAGGTAGAAATTTTGTTCGAGGATATCACCGCAAAGCTTCGCACAAGGCTCAACGAGCTGACGAACACCAAGTGGAAAACAACCGTTCGCATGGTGGACATCGACATGATCTATCCAAACCCATTTCACGCGCCGCAAAAATTTGACGAAAATGAACTGAAAAATATAGCGCAACATCTAAAAACCGAGGGAATTCGCACGCCACTCACGATCAAAGCGATCGGAACCGCGCAAAATCCGATGTTCCAACTCATCGCCGGAGAAAAGCAATATCAAGCGTGTTTATACGCCAGAATATCGCCGATTCCATGTGTGATTTTGGACAAAGACAGCGATCGATTGGAAGAAACGGGGGACGTTTCTTTTTCTCACAATTATTTTGAAGAAGCAGAGCTTTTTCAAAACACATTGGATAGCTCAGAGATTTCCGAAGAAAATTTCGCAAAAAAACTGGGAATCACCGTAGAGCTTTTGCGGGATCGCTTGACATTGTTAAAGTTTGATAGCACGGAAAGAAAACTGATTTTGAAAGCCAATCTTTCCGCGGAAAGCGCCGTGGCACTTGAATCTTTGCCGCCGCGCATAAAAAGGGAAGTTTATCAAGCGATGGAAAAAGGCGTTTCGGGGAAGAGTCTTGAAACTGCAATTGCGGAGCTGTCTGAACACCCTCAAAAGACGCGCTCCTGCATCAAAGACACCAGATTTTTCTTCAACACCGTAGATAAAGCCATAAAAACGATGAATGAGAGCGGCATTCCGATCAAATGCACAAGGGAAGAGCGAAAAAATAGCACCAAACTCGTGATTATCGTGCCAAAGCAAATCTAATGTTCCACGTGGAACAATGAAATTTTTACATAATGTGAGCCTCAAGAAAGCGATGTTCCACGTGGAACATCGCTTTTCTAAATTCATTTTTCATTCTATCAGTAAATGTTCTACGTGGAACATTTCAAAAACTCGCGCGAAAAAGAGCGCTTTTTATTTCCAAAAACTTGACTTGCTTGATATATCATGATATAATGAAAGAAAAAGAATAAAACCAATTTGTTTTTCAAATTTGGCACAAAACTATCAGGAAGTTGGTGTAAAATTGGCAAAAATTATTGCTTTTGCAAACCAAAAAGGCGGTGTCGGAAAGACGACTTCTGCTATCAATATTGCCGCCGCAATCGGCATCAGCGGCAAAAAGACATTGCTCATCGACCTTGACCCACAGGGAAATGCCTCCAGCGGCGTCGGTGTGCTGAAATCGCAAGCAAAATCCACGATTTATGACGTTTTGATCGGCAGATGCCGCGCTTCGGAAGCCGTGATTCAAACAGAATATAAAAATCTTTCCGTGATCCCTTCAGGCGTGGATCTCGCGGCGGCTGAACTCGAGCTCGCAGACGTGGAAAATCGCCAGAACCGCTTGAAAGACCCTCTTGCGGAAATTTCGGGTAATTTTGATTATATCATTATCGACTGTCCGCCGTCGCTCGGTATGCTCACCGTCAACGCTTTGACCGCCGCAAACGGCGTCGTGATCCCCATGCAGTGCGAATATTTCTCCTTGGAAGGGCTTTCTCGCATGATGCTCACCATCAAGCAGGTGAAAAAGCTCTATAATCCCGCGTTAGCACTCACGGGTATTCTTATCACTATGTATAACGGCAGATTGAATCTTTCGATCCAGGTGCTTGATGAACTGAAAAAGCATTATGCCGACAAGCTTTTCTCCGTCGCAATCGCGAGAAATGTTCGCCTTAGCGAAGCTCCAAGCTACGGCGCACCCATTCAATATTATGATAAACACGCAAAGGGAAGTGCAGATTACGGCAAAATCGCAGCAGAACTCATGGAACGCATCTGATTTTCCGCGCATTTTCTAAAAATAACACAAAAAAGGAAGGAAAAACACTATGGCACCAAAGAAAAAAGCCCTCGGCAGAGGTCTTGACGCCATTCTCGTAGATAATAGCGAGATTGAAACCGAAGAAAGCGGCAAAAGCGGCGTGACAATGGTTCGCACCAGCAGCGTGGAACCCAACTCCGCACAGCCGAGAAAAAATTTTGACACAGAAGAACTCGAATCTCTTTCCGAATCCATCAGCCTTTATGGTATGATTCAGCCCATCACGGTTCGCGCCACGATCAATGGCATGTATCAGATCATCACCGGCGAACGTCGTTGGCGCGCAGCAAGAATGGCAGGACTTTCGGAAATTCCCGTCATCGTCATCACCGCGGACGATAAAAAAGTGGCTGAACTTGCCCTCGTGGAAAATATTCAGCGTAGTGACCTCAACCCCATTGAAGAAGCGATTGGCTTCTCCACTTTGATTGAAGAATACGGTTTGACCCAAGAAGAAACCGCAAAACGCATCGGTAAAAGCCGTACTGCTGTCACAAACTCGCTCCGACTCCTCGGTTTGCCTGAAGAAGTGAAGAAAATGGTGGCAAATGGTGAGCTTTCTTCCGGTCACGCAAAGGTTTTGCTCGGTCTTAACGATGAAGAACTCCTCGAAAAGACCGCAAAACAAGTCATTGATCACGATCTTTCTGTTCGTGACACAGAAAAACTTGTGAAATCCTTGAATGAACCCAAGCCCGAGCCCGTGAAAGTAGTTCGTGATGTGGATCACACTCGCGCGCTTGAGCTTCTCGTTCAAAAACAGCTCGGCAGAACCGTAAAAATCAGCGAAAAAGGCAAAAAACATACCATCTCCATCGGATATACGGACAACGAGGACCTCGAAAACCTCTTGAAGCTTATTTGCGGCGACGCAATCCTCAAGCATCTTTGATTTCAAAAAATCCAAAATAAGGAGTAAAAAATTATGACACCCATCGAAATTGAAGGCATTATCTGGGCGATGATCGCAGGATTCGCAGTTTCGTTTTTCGCAATGTATTATAAGCGTCGCGTGATCGGTTCTTTCGTCCGCGCGCTCCGAGAAGCAGGAGCAGATAGCCCCGAAACCGCAAAGACTCTCGCAGAACTCGAACAAGAACACAATGTCAGCGTGATTTCCAACCTCAAGAAATCCGCGTCGCTTCGCCGTATGATCACGATCTACAACGAAGAAACCGAAACCGAAGATCCCAACCCAAAAAAGGGAAATGAAAGCATAAAAATCGACGAAAACACTCGTTTTTACATCGCACCCGAAGCGATTACACGCTCCCGTGTGCAGTACGGCGACAATCCCGAACCCCTTTGGCCCATTTTGCTTGGCTGCGCAGGTCTTGTGGTGATAGGCGTTCTCGCTTGCATGATCATTCAGTAACCAAACTTTTCTTTGCGAAAAGAAGAAGTTCAAGCATTGCATAGCAAAGT
>JBGVIG010000145.1:0-12566 GCA_045122995.1 Eubacteriales bacterium
CTCACACGGGACACCCCCTGATCGGCGATCTCGTTTACGGAAGCGCCAAATATCCA
Source organism: Eubacteriales bacterium (assembly GCA_045122995.1). GTDB lineage: Bacteria > Bacillota > Clostridia > Oscillospirales > CAG-272 > QALR01. Next base: position 57 of record JBGVIG010000145.1, read on the forward strand.
CAGAATCAAAAATACGCTGCGCTTTGCGAAGGACAATGCCTGCACGCAAAGGAGTTAACCTTGACACACCCGCGCACAGGGGAGATCATGCATTTCACATCTGAACTTCCCGCTTATTTTTCGGAACTGCTTGGACGCTTGCAAAAAACCGATCAATAACCGCAGAAAGGTAATCTTCATGAAAAAATTCGAAAACTATTTAATCGCTTCCGATATTGATGGCACACTGCTTTGGGAAGCGAACTATATCAACCCTCGTAACTTGACAAGACTTCGTGATTTCTGTGAAGGCGGCGGACATTTCGCGCTTTCCACCGGAAGAAATCATAAGGACATCTATAAAGTTGTCGGTGATTTCGGACAATTCATCACCATGCCCTGCATTCTTTGCAATGGTAGTTATCTTTATGATACACAAACAGGCAAGATCATGAACCCACAATATTTCGACCGAAAAAAGACAACGGAATTTCTTCGTGAGCTTCGTCGGGATTTTAAGAATATCGGCTATCGCGCTTCTTTTGAAGGCGGATTTTTGGTTCCCGAAGATGATACGATCATTATGCCTGTTCTCAAGCACATGGGCATTGATATGCTGGCAACGCTTTGTCCGGCAGAAGAATTTGAAAATCATGATCTTTTCAAATCTGTCATGATCGGTGCTCCTGAAGATCTTTTGCGTCTTCGTGCTCGCATCGAAGAAAACTATGCCGGTGTTTTCACCGTCACCACCTCAGGTCCTTCCATGATCGAGCTTCAGCCTTACGGTATTTCAAAAAGTTTTCAGATCCCTTATCTCAAGAGTCTTTATCCCGGTGCTGAGCTTTGGTGTATCGGCGACTATGACAATGATATCGAAATGCTTCGTGATGCAGACGTTTCCGTTTGCCCCCAAAACGCGACAGACGCCGTAAAAGCCATCGCAGATGTCGAGGTCTGCCATTGCAAAGACGGTGCGCTCGCCGCGCTGATTGACGAAATTGAACGCAGAATAGAAAAAAAGAACGGTTGATAAAACCGTTCTTTTTCTTTGTGATACTTTTAACATTTATTTTTCAGTCAACGCAAAAAACTTATTTTGTTTGATCCGCATTTTTCTTTTTGCCGCGTTTTTTCGGCTCAATAGCGATATCGCCAAGAACCTCTTTGAAGCCTTCACCGATGGTTTCCGTTGCTTCACCAAGGATCATAAATGCACTCGCGTCGATATTGCGAACTGCTGTTTTGAGTTCAAAAAGTTCATTTTTCTTCACAACGCAAAGAATGATCTTTTTATCTTCTTTCGTATACCAGCCCATACCGTCAAGAAGTGTCACACCGCGATTGAGATTTTTCATAAGAGAATCGGCAACGTCCTGATATTTTTCAGAGAAAATGTAAGCAAGTCTGGTTTTTTCAAATCCACCGTTAACGAATTCCAGCGCACTGGAGCACATGAAGATCGCAAGGAAGGAATAAAGAATGGAGCGCGCGTCCTGCGTTGCGATCGCCGCAAAAAGAACGACGCAAGCATCGACAGCGAGAATGACTTTCGGCGTGGGAAGACCTTTGAATTTGAGCTTCAAAAGAAGTGCCGCAAGGTCGGAACCGCCCGTGGTATAACCACGCTTGAACATAAATGCTACCGCAATACCAAGCACACCGCCGCCGAAAATAGCGTAAAGGATCGAATTTTCTTCAGGGTTCGGAAATGCCTGCGGAATGAAATTCAGCATTGCAGTCACGTCAACGAACGTGGAGGAAACAGCAATACCGATCAGCGCCTTCACGCTGGAACGAAAACCATAAAAATACATAAAAAGGAGCAACAGCGGCACATTGATGCAAAAGATCATAAGGCCAGTAGGGAGTCCATAAAGAATACGCAAAACGGTAGCGATACCACCTGCACCACCGATAAAAATACCGCCCGGAACGAGGAACATATTATACGCCAGCGCAAAAAAGCAACCGCTGATAAAAAGGTTCAAAATATCCGAAAATATCTCTTTGCTTTTCAGATTGTTTAATTTTTTAGTCATAGGGGGGAATCCAATCCTTTCTGATTTTTTGGTTATAGAAAAATGGGGACATGAATATATTAGACCAAACGAAGTTTTTATATCGGTTTGGAAAAGAGGTTTTGCAAAGGACTTATGAAAAGAGTCACTCGTTTTATGACAAACGCGCTGATCCTCGGCGGCACGACGATCTTTATGCGCATCGTCGGCGTCATTTTTGGCGCGTACGTTTCGGGAAAGATCGGCGCGGAAGGTATGGGGCTTTATTCCCTGATCTCAAGTGTTTATATGTTTGCCGTCACGCTGGCTTCTTCCGGTGTCAACCTTGCCATGACAAGGCTCGTTGCCGAAGAGCTTTCGAAAAATAACGGGAAAGGCGTTATCGCCGCCGTGAAAAACTGCGCCGCCTTTGCGCTGATCTTCAGCGTTTCGGCAAGCCTTATCCTCTTTTTCGGTGCAAAGTTCATTGCAAGCGAGATCCTCGGCGATATGCGGACCTACCGCAGCCTTCGCGTGCTTTCGGCAGCACTTCCCTTCATCGCCATCTCAAACGTTTTCAGCGGCTATTTCGGTGCGACAAGACGAATTGCTAAAAGTGCTTCCGCGAACATCACAGAGCAATTCATAAAGATCTTCATCACCGTGAGCCTCATCATCACCATCGCCCCCAAGGGCATGGAATACGCTTGCCTTTCGCTGGTCATCGGCACTGCCGTTTCGGAAGCGCTTTCATTTTTCTATCTTTTCGTCTTTTATCTTTACGATAAAAGAAAGCATATCCGAGAAAAGGAAGGCAAAGTTCCGCGCGATATCAAACGGAGAATGCTTTCGATCGTGCTTCCCGTGGCGCTTTCTTCCTATCTGCGCTCAGGTCTTGTCACCATCGAGCATATCTTAATTCCCATCGGGCTTCGCCGTCACGGGGCAGACAGCAGTTCTGCACTTGCCTCTTACGGCGTGATCCACGGCATGGTGTTTCCGCTCATATTATTCCCGTCCGCGGTCTGTTCAACCTTTGCAGGACTCATCGTTCCCGAGCTTTCCGAGCTTGCTGCCACTTACGGAAAAGTGAAAAACAACAAACACATCTGCTATATCGTGCGGCGTGCATTATCCTTTGCTTTGTTGTTCGGCATCGGTGCTGGAGGTATCTTTCTCTTTTTCGCGGAGCCGCTTGGCATGCTCGTTTATCATAACGAAGAAACCGTTCGTTTCATTCGCGTTTTTGCCGTGCTGATCCCCGTGATGTATCTAGACACCACCGTGGACGGTATGCTCAAGGGTCTTGGTCAGCAGCTCCACTCCATGATCTATAACATCATCGACGCTTCGATGAGTGTCATTCTCGTGTGGACACTTCTGCCGAAGATCGGCATTTATGGCTACGTTATCTGCGTATTTATAACAGAGCTTGTGAACCTCGCGTTTAGTCTGACAAGACTCATCACGGTGACGGGCGTAAAAATCCCCCTCTACCGAGGAATCGCCAGTCCCATTTTGTGCGTTGTCGGCGCCACGACGTTCGTTTCTCTTTTAACAAATCTTATGCCCGCTCTCGGCACGAATACCTTGGCGTTCACCGTTTTCGGCATTGTGCTTTGCATCGGCATTTATGTCCTGCTTCTGCGCACCACAGAGGGGCTGACAAAGGAGGATACTGCCTGGATCGCGGGTATCTTTCACAAATAAAAGAAAAAGCTACCATCTGGGCATGAAGTCTTCCTCCTTCCGTTTTTTGCAAAATAAAAAACTTTATACTTCGATTATATCTTTTTTTCGGGATAAAGTCAACAGAAAAATTCCCCTTGCAAAAAATCTTTCTGTATGGTATAATAAAAAAACACCGCATGTATTATTTCAAGTCCCGTGAGGAAGAAAGGATAATCCCCATGAAAATATTGGAATCTGCGGAAAATTATTTGGAAACGATTTTGATCTTGCAAAAAAGAAACGGCACCGTCCGCTCTATTGATATTGCAAGCGAGCTTGAATATACAAAACCCAGCGTCAGCATCGCTATGAAACATCTGCGTGAAAACGGTTACATCGAAATGGACGCAAGCGGCTATATCACGCTCCTTGAGAAGGGACTTGCCATTGCCGAAAAGATGTATGAGCGCCACACGGTCATCACCACGTTTCTCGCAAAGCTCGGTGTTTCGCCTGAGGTTGCCGCTGAGGACGCATGCCGCATTGAGCATGTCATCAGCGAGGAAAGCTTTGAAGCAATCAAAAAGCAGACAGAAAATTAAAAAACTTGCCCAAAAAGGTGAAAGCCACGCGCTTTCACCTTTTTATATTTCCGTGTACCGCACAAAAAGATTTTTGAAGGATCTTTAAGGGAACTTTTTGCAAAAAGTTCCCTTAAACGAGGAGATACTTATTCCACTGTCACGCTTTTGGCAAGATTGCGCGGTTTATCCACATCGTGTCCGCGCTTCACGCTCGCGTAGTATCCGAGAAGCTGAAGAGGGATCGCCGCAAGGTTCGCGCCGAAATGCGCGTCTATATGCGGAATACGGATTTTGACATCGGCGCTTTCCCAAGGCTCACTGCCAAGAGAAATGAGAAATGCACCGCGGCTTTTCACCTCCATCATGTTTCCAATCATTTTGTGATATATTTTTTCGTCCGTCATGATACCGATAACGGGCGTTTCTTTTTCGATCAAGCTGAGCGTGCCGTGTTTCATTTCACCTGCGGCATATGCCTCCGCGTGAATATAGCTGATCTCTTTTATCTTGAGGCTTCCCTCCAAGCCGATGGCATAGCCCTGCCCACGCCCAATAAAAAAGAGCCCGTTTTTCTCGGAAAGTTTTTCTGCCAATATTTTTAGCGGCACCGTATCCTGCAAGATCTCTTCCATTTTTTGAGGCAAAGAAGAAAGCTCGCGCATAAACATCGTTGCCCTCTCTTCAGACAAAGCACCTTTGGCAAGACCGAGCGCGATGGCAAATGCATCGCAGGCAATAAGCTGCGCGCTGTATGCCTTGGTGGTTGCCACAGCGATCTCAGGACCTGCAGGCGTATAGATCACGCGGTCTGCTTCTCTGGCGATAGAGGAACCGACCACGTTAACGATGGCAAGCGTTTGCACACCGCGCCGTTTTGCTTCCCGTAAAGCACCGAGACTGTCTGCCGTTTCGCCTGATTGACTGATCACAATCACAAGATCGTTCGCGCCCATGATCGGTTCCCGATAGCGAAATTCCGAAGCAAGCTCCACACGCACGGGGACGTGCGCAAACGCTTCGATCACCGATGCCGACGCAAGTCCTGCGTGATATGCCGAACCGCAAGCGACAATATGCACCGCCGACACACAGGCAAGCTCCTCGTTTTTCATGCTGACATTGATTTTTTCAATCGATGCTTCCGGCACAAGCGCACGAAGCGTATCCCGAACTACACGCGGTTGTTCATAAATTTCTTTTTGCATGAAATGATCATAGCCGTCCTTTTCCGCCGCCTCTGCCGACCAAAGAATCTCCGTTTTTTCTTTACGAACGGGAGTGCCGTTGGCATCAAAGAATTCCACACCGCCGTGGAAAAGTTTTGCCATCTCGCCATTTTCCATCGAGAAAACCGTTCTCGTATACGGCAAAAGCGCAGGAATATCAGACGCAAGAAACGTTTCCTTTTCCGTCACGCCAACGATCAGCGGACTATCCTTTCGAATCGCATAAATCTCATTCGGAATATCTCGGAACATCACGGCAAGCGCAAAAGAACCAAGAAATTTCGCAGCGGCAAGGCGCATCGCCTTGATAGGATCTTTTACCTCTCGATAATAAAAATCCAAAACGCAAACGGCAATCTCCGTATCCGTATCCGAAGAAAAAGCATATCCTTGCTGCAAAAGAAATGAGCGCAATTCACCAAAATTTTCGATAATACCGTTATGTACCCCGACAACAAGCGCCGAAGGGCTTGCGTGTGGGTGCGCATTTTTTTCAGAGGGTTCCCCATGCGTTGCCCAGCGTGTATGCCCGATACCTACCGTTCCATTCGGTTTCTTCTTTTGCAAGATCGCATCTAAATTTTTCAGTTTCCCCTTTGTTTTCACCGTTTCAATCTCACCGGAATCCCTAAAAACAGCAATTCCTGCAGAATCATATCCACGGTATTCCAGCCGCGAAAGTCCATCAAGAAGTACCGTCGCCGCATTTCTTTGACCAACAAAACCCACGATTCCACACATAACGATCACCTTTTATGATTAAAATTGTCAAAATGATTCAAAGTATCTCCGCATAACCTTTTTGCAAAATCACCGCAATGACCGATGCCACCGATCGCTGACAAAGCGACTCCGCCTCTGCTTCCGCCATGATTCTAAGAACCGGCTCCGTTCCCGATGCACGGAGTAAAATGCGCCCTTTGTCGCAAAGATCTTCCTCTGCGCGACAAACGGCACGCCTTACGTCTTCATCGGCAAGCACCGCCGCGGTATCACACACACGCACGTTTTCCAACACCTGAGGATAAAAGACAAACGGTGCCAAAAGCGACGAAATATCCTTCCCCTCCTCGAGCAAAATGCGCATCGTATAAAGTGCGGTCAAAATGCCGTCCCCCGTCGTCGCATGATCGGCAAGGATCAGATGTCCCGATTGCTCACCGCCAAGCGAAAAGCCTCCGTTTTTCATGCACTCCCAAACGAATTTATCACCCACCGCCGTCTTTTCATAAAAAATTCCTGCATCGTCCAGCGCTTTATAAAGCCCGAAATTTGACATCACCGTGGTGATGACCGTGTTTTTCGCAAGTGTGCCTTTTTTTCGCATAAAACGCGCAAAAAGATACAGCAAATGATCACCGCTGATAATCTCTCCTTTTCCAGAAACGGCGATACAGCGGTCACCGTCGCCGTCAAAGGCAAAACCAATGTCCAAATTTTTTTCCCGAACAAGTGTCTGCAAAGCCTCGACGTGCGTGGAACCGCAACTCCGGTTGATATTCAGTCCGTCAGGCTCGGCATGGATCGCGGTGATCTCAGCGCCGAGATATTCAAAAGCCGCTCTTGCCAAACGAAATGTGCTACCGTTGGCAAGATCCAACCCCACGGAGATCCCATGGCAAACATTTTCAGGAAGGATCCGCAAGGAATCCAGATACACAGAAGCAAGCATATCTGCGTCGCGCACCGTTCCCACGCGCGCCCCCGTTGCAAACGGCAATTCGTAAGCACCGTCAAGATAGGTTTCCAAAGAAAAAATAAGCGCCTCTTCCTTTTCTCCAAACCGATTGATCAGCTTGATGCCGTTGTCAGAAAACGCATTGTGGCTGGCGGAGATCATGACACCAAGATCAAAACCGCCCGTTCGCACAAGATGCGCCACGGCAGGTGTTGTGACCACGCCAAGGCGAAAGACGTCTGCGCCCGATGCCAGAAGTCCGCCGATGAGTGCATGTTCAAACATATCACACGATCTTCGCGTATCCTTCCCGATCAAAATACGCAGCTTTTTTTCCTCCACTTCGCCGCAAGTTCCCAAAAAACGCCCGATACGATACGCATGATCCGCTGTCAGCTTCACGTTCACTTCTCCACGAAAACCGTCTGTACCGAAATATTTTCCCATACCGCTCATTCTCCTTTCAAAGTCAGAATATCACTTGCTCGCATGATGCAGTTTTCCCCGACCACGCCACGGACAACAGAAAGCGGATAGATCATCGTGCCGCGCCCGATCACAGCACCGGGACAAAGCACACTGTTACACCCGATCTCCGCGCGGTCACCGACCATGGCACCACATTTTTTGCGAGAAGTAACGATCGGCGCCTCACCGTGAACCACGACCTCTCCATGGTCCAGACGCACATTTGCCGTAATCACGCCTGCGCCGAAATGCGCACGATAACCAAGAATGCTATCCCCCACGTAATTGAAATGCGGCACCTGCACACGGTCAAAAAGGATCGAATTTTTCACTTCCGTGGAATTGCCGATCACGCAGCCCTCGCCCACAAGCACCGCGCCGCGGATAAACGCGCCATGGCGCACCTCCGTTTTTGCACCAATGATGGCAGGCGCCAAAAGTTCAGCCGACGGCGCGATGATCGCATGTTTATGGACCCAAACACAAGGGGTGACCTCGTCATATTCGATAGGAGAAAGCATCTTACCAAATTCCGTGATCTTATCACCAAGCGTCGCCAACGCTTCCCATGGATATGGAAACGACAAAAGATACGGGGCGGCAAGACTATGGTTCCTATCAAAAAGCTCGGAAAAATTCATCATAAAATAAAGTCCTTTCATCAAAGTCAAAAATTTCCCTCTTATTGTTCCCTTATTTTATGCGCGCAAAAACAAAAAAAGAACCGAAAGTTTTCGCTTTCGATTCTTTTCTCATCATCATTTTTTCGTTACCGTCACCTTGCGGCACTCGCTGACAGCAAGTATCGGTTTTTCGTTTCTCGGACGGTAAGTCACGTTTTCTATGGTAAAATCTGATTCTTCAAAAGTGACATCGGGAACGTCTACGCAAGAGATCGCCATGCGTGTGTGTGCAAGATCGCAATCCTTCACCGTGATATTTTTCATCGGTGTGTTGGAGCGCATGAAGCAGACCATCTTTTCAGAGGTCACTTTGATATTTTCAAAAACGATGTTTTCCTGCACGGGCATCTCGGAGCCGGGATATACACTATGGGAATAGTTGTCATTGTCAAAGTGAAGCTTGAGTCCCGTGTGGCGGTGGCTATCCAGCGTGATATTTCGGAACGTGATATTGCGGCAACCCACGTTCAAATGTGTGCCTTCCTGCACCATCACCCAAGCGATACCGTCAAAAACTTCCGTGCCTTCTGTGTGCGTAGGCGGTGTCATGGAAACGTATTCCGTTCCGTCCGGTTTCATATAAGCGCGATAAATTCTACCGTTATGCACAACGCTGTCGGAATGGCGGATCATCATACCCTCATGCCAATTCAGCCATGAGCCGGCAAGGATACGGGAGAAGTAACCAACTTCACCGCGAGGCAAGTCGATACAATCTTCAATAATACCGTTTTCGATCCAACCAAGCTCAGGGTTACCCGAAGAATAGTCGTGCGCATTGAGTGCCACAGCGTCATCGTAAGTACGGAATGTACAGCCGCGAACAATAAAATTCTTGCCGCTTCCAAAATGAACGCCATCTTTTTTACCCTCGATGTGTGCGTTTTCCACCAGCACATTTTCAAAAGTGCAAATATGTACGCAATAATCCAGCGTCGGCAGATCCAAAACGACAAGATCGCGGATTTCCAGATCCTTCACATAATGGAAAGAAAACATACCGCGAAGACCGGGAATACATTTTTCAGTCTTCACACCCTGCCCTTTGCACATAACACCGTTACAAATCAAGTTCAAACCCTTGATCTTGATATTGTGATTCCAAGTTTTTGTGAAAGCGCCACGGTTGACGATCACGTAACCGTTTTGCTCCTCACTGGATTCGTTACGGCGCAAAGAAAGACCGTCTTCAAACAGAAGACTTGTATCATCACCCACCATCATAGGCGCAACAATGTCCGCTACGCCTTTGCCATCGACCAAGATCTCGCCGCCGATATCCAGTGCCACCTGCAAAGCCGCACTGTTTTTTTCTGGCGTATTTCCGGGAAAAAAGCCAAATTCAGATGCACGAATCATATTCATTCTCCTCTTTATTCTGTTCCATTAATTTTTATAGGTAACATGCACATCATGCCCGTCACAAATAGAAAGTATCGGTTTATCGTCATGGGGCGTATAATGCAAATTTTCAAAAGTAATATCACTCTTTCCGTAATGTACATCCGGCACCTCTGCACAGGAAAGAACCATATTGGTATGCGCCAAATCACAATTCTTCACAAGAACATTTCGAATCGGTGTATTGGCACGCATCATATATTTCATTTGTGTCGAAATCACCTTAATGTTTTCAAAGACAATATTTTCTTGAATCGGCATATCCGATCCCGGATACACACTGTGTGAAGAAGCTTCATTATCAAAATGAAGCTTGAAGCCCGTTTCGCGGTTACTTGCCAACGTAATGTTTCGGAACGTGATATTACGGCAACCAACATTCAAATGCGTTCCCTCCTGCACCATTACCCATGCAATATCTTTATCAAGAATAACAGTTCCTTCGGTATGTGTCGGCGGTGTAACAGAAACATAACTTTTGCCATCAACCTGCATATATGCGCGATAAAGTCTACCGTTATGCACCACAGTATCTGAATGTCTGATCATCATGCCCTTTCGCCAAGAAAGCCAAGAGCCTGCCAATATACGCGAAAAAAAGCCCAGCTGTTGGCACGGAAGATCAACACAATCCTCCACCAGTCCATTTTCGATCCAACAAAGCTCGGGATTACCTGAAGAATAATCATGTGCGTTGAGAGCCACAGCATCATCGTAAGTACGGAACGTACAGCCACGAACGATAAAATTTTTTCCTCCACCGAAATGCACACCGTCTTTTTTTCCTTCGATATGTGCATTTTCCACCAACACGTCTTCAAATGTACAAATATGAATACAATAATCCAATCGCGGCAGATCCATCACCGTAAAATCACGAATCTCAAGGTTTTTTACATAATGAAAAGATATTTGTCCGCGCAACCCGGGAATACATTTCTCTGTTTTCCTATTTTCACCGTTACATTTAGTGTCGTTACAAATCAAGTTTAATCCTTGAATTTTAATATGATGATTCCATGTTTTTGTAAAAGCACCTCGATTGACGATAACATAACCATTTTCCTCGTCGCTCGATTCATTGCGGCGAATAGAAAGACCATTTTCAAAAACAAGAGAGGTGTCATTCCCCACACACATGGGGAAAACCACATCGGCAATACCCTTACCATCGACAAAAATTTCGCCACCGATATCCAGTGCCGCCTGCAAAGCCGCACTGTTTTTTTCAGGCGTATTTCCGGGAAAAAAGCCAAATTCAGATGCTTTTATCATAGAGATTCCTCACTTTCAAGAAAACAGTATTTTTAAACACAAAAAACCCACCCAGCCGTGTACGTCAGAATTAATGCCCTGCCAAAAGCCAGGGTGGTGCCCGCACCGATACTTCGTGCTCCCAGCGTCCGTGGCCAAACGTGACAAAGCAGGTCTGGTCGGGAGGTCTGCAATCCCATAGCGGATTGTTATGTTAAGGCTCCAAGAAATAGTTGTAGGTTTAATTTTGACATATCACGAGAAAGGCAGGATTTTTTTGCAAATTCACCTTTGAGCGAAATTCGCTCTGTCGTTATTATATGAAGATTTCTTTTTCTTATTCGCCGTCGTAATCGATTTCGGAGAAAACTTCGTCATCGAAAGCATCGGCAACTTTTTCATATTCATCATCATCATCGATGGTGGAAAGAATATCTTCGCCGTTTTCATCTTTTTCAAGCTTCAAAAGCACGCATTCGCCGTTTTCATTGTCTGCAACGGGCATAAGTGCATAATAAATATTGCCGTCGATTTCGAGGGAAGCAATAACCTCAAAGTCGATTTCATTACCCTCTTCGTCTGTAAGAGTAATGACTTCTGTATCGAAAATTTCGTCTGCCATTGGTAGAGGTTCCTTTCAAAAATTCAATCTAAAAAATCGAATATTTCGGAAGAAGCGGTGCTCCGCTGTGTTTCTTCTTATCTATATTGTATACTAAATATTCGATTATGTCAAGGTTTTTTTATTTATTTCGACGGATTGATATATTTCCAGTACGCCTTGAGGTAGTTAATACCGGACCAAAGCGTCATCAAGGTCATTGCCGCCATCGTAAGATAAGAGGCAATGTGTCCACCGAGAAGTGTGTACGAAAACATCGGTTCAATGATCGCCGCAAGAATAAAGAGGATCTGTGTGCAGGTTTTCACCTTGCCGAGCCAGTTTGCTGCGATAACGATGCCGTCCGTATTGGTAACGACCATACGCATGGAAGTTACAGCCAATTCACGGAAGATGACAATCACGGTAGCCGCGAGAAGGAGCACGCCGTAAAGGCTTGCACCTTCATCTCTGCCCGTCACATAACAAAGAGAAATGAGCGCCACGAAAACCATAAGTTTATCCGCAAGAGGATCCATAAATTTACCGAAATTCGTCACAAGGTTATATTTTCTTGCAAGATAACCGTCCACGAAGTCCGTCAGCGACGCCAAACCGAAAAATGCCGCCGCAATGAGTCTGGACCAAATGCCAAGTCCGAAATCAAAGGTGATAAACACCATGAGAAAAGGAACCATGATCATTCTCGCCATCGTAAGCTGATTGGGCAAATTCATTTTCATAACATTTCCTCCGTTTTTTATTTAGTCGTTTTACCGATGAGGTCGTAATCCACAGCTTCGGTGATATCCACGTCCACGAACGTGCCGGGTGCGATGCGTTTTTTACCGATTGCGTTTTTGAAATATACTTTTGTGTCGATATCGGGAGCATCGGAAGCGCTTCTGCCGTAATAGATCTCCGCTACGGGGTCAAACGCTTCGCAAAGCACGCGGATACGCTTG
>JBGVIG010000146.1:0-1796 GCA_045122995.1 Eubacteriales bacterium
CCTCCACAAGGAATAGCCGCCGTCATGATGCGCCATTTTTTTTCCGTTCAAATAAACATCTGCCGAAGAATTGGCTCCTCCGATTTCCAGATAATAGCGCTTCGCCACGGGAAGCTCGGCTTTTTCAAAAGATTTCGCGTAATAACAAAGTCCTCGGTAATAATCATTACCGCCGTCCTGCCCGTCGATCGCATTCCATGTGTGCGGCAGATTGACAAAACACCAATTCTTCGGCATTTCGCAAGGAACCTCCGTTGCCATTTTCGTAAATGCCCATTTTGCGTTCAAAGAATAAATTTTTCTCATTTGATTTTCTCCTGATTTGATAAATTAAGCTTTCCGCCCAAAATCTTCATTCATCTGCTGAAGCTTTTTGCGATTGATGGGATAAATCCCTGCAAGTCCGATGCCTTGTAAGATCGCCCCAAAAAGATAAAGTGCCGCAACCAAAAAACGCATTCTGAATGCCACCGTGTCCGTCTGCGCGCCTTTGTATTCTCCGACGTAACCAAGCGCTGTCATGACGATCAGCACAAGTGCCGGTCCCAGTCCTTGTGCCAGTTTACGGAAAAAGGAATGCATGGAAAAAACAACACCCTCTTCACGCTTCCCCGTTTTCCATTCGTGAAAATCAATCGCATCGCCCATCAGCGCCCAACTCACTGTGCTAAAAATTCCCACGCCCAAATTGTTGAGGAATTGACACAAAACATAAAGAATCATACCGTTTTTGTCGGGCGTGATCGGAAAAACGAGCATCAAAACACTTGCCGCTATGCTGATAATGGCGCCAAAAACTGCCACTTCTTTTTTGCCGAATTTCGTGACAGTTTTGCGCGCCAACGGCGCAAAGACAAGAACAGGAAGCATCGCAATCACCTGCACGATACCCGAAGCATCAATATTATCGAAATACGATTGAAAAAGCACAGTGACAGCGAGCGCGGAACCGTTCACTGCAAGGAACATACCCATCACCGCAACAGTCACACCGACAGCAGCACGGTTTTTCAAAAAGCTTTTCATGGCAAGCAAAATATTTCTTCGTTTCTTTTCCGGCGGCGCATCTTGAAGCTTTTCTCGCACGATTGTCGTACGAATCATATATTGAAACGCAAAAAAACCAATCGTGCCCATAATAAGTGCCGCAATAAACACGCGCTCACCAATTAAATTATTCTGATCATCATATAAAATAAATGGAAGCAATAATGCCGGAAGCATATTGCCAATCAAAGCCCCAATCGAGCGCCAAGCAGAAAGAGATGCTCTGTCTGCTGGGTCTGCCGAGATCAAAGGCAAAAGCGAACCATACGGTACGTTCGTCACGGTATAAAAAGCGTCCCAGATAACATATCCCGCAACAAAAATGATACCCTGTACCCATAACGGTGCATTGGGTACGGGAATGAAACTAATGGCACTACCCACCACAAGTCCAATAGAGCCAAGCCACATATATGCTAAAAATTTATTCCGTTTATAGATTCTTCTGTCAGTATCAATAATCGTGCCGATCAACGGATCACTAACGGCATTCCAAAGCTGAACAGCAATGAGAAGCAAAGAATACCAAAGCTTCAATCCCATAAATTGCGTCCAGAAAACTGCCATGGTGCTTTTGAGCGCATAGCTCATACTACAGCCAATATCCCCCACCGCATAGGAAAGGCTATCTCTAATCCCGAATTTCCGATATCCATTGATATCTGTTTGCGGGGATTTTTTCATGATTTTATCCTCTTTTCATAAAAATTGACGTCAAAATTGAAGAATGTCAAAACACTTATATTCAG
>JBGVIG010000147.1:0-4660 GCA_045122995.1 Eubacteriales bacterium
AAGCAGACTGTAATCTTACCTCCGGTGAAAGCTTGATTCGTCAGCTCGTTTACGGCAAACGTTTCTTCCGTGAAGAATTTGGCAAAGATAACCGCGTTTTGTGGTTGCCCGACGTATTTGGCTATTCCGCAGCACTTCCGCAGATCCTTAAAAAATGCGGTGTGGATTGGTTCGTTACTTCCAAGATCAGCTGGAACGATGTGAACATGATGCCTTATGACACCTTCAAATGGCAAGGCATCGACGGCACCTCTGTCAACACCTACTTCCTCACGGCGCAAGAGAAAAAGGACGAGCCTCAACGTCACTGTACCTATAACGCCAACCTTTCCACATCTATGCTCGCCGGCACATGGCATCGCTATCAGCAGAAGAATCTGAACAATGAAGCGATGATCACTTACGGCTATGGCGATGGTGGCGGCGGTCCCTCCATTCCTCATTTGGAACGCGCAAAACGCCTTGAAAAAGGAATCCCCGGCGTTCCAAATGCGAAACTCGACACCGCGACAAACTTCCTTAGCCGTTTGGAAGAAAAGATCGAAAACAATCCGCTTCTTCCCAAGTGGCAGGGTGAACTTTACCTCGAATACCACAGAGGTACTTACACTTCCATGGCAAAAAACAAGAGAAACAACCGCAAGAGCGAATTCCTTTATCAGAACGCGGAATGGCTCGCAAGCATGAATAAGGCTTTCAACGGCAAGGCATTCCCGAAAGCAGCGCTACGTGACGGTTGGGAAAATATCCTCAAAAATCAGTTCCATGATATCATTCCCGGCTCCTCCATCAAGAAAGTTTATGATGATTCCGATGTGGATTATGCCGAAATCATGAAAACTGCCAATGCGATCATCGCAGAAAATGAAACCGAGATCGCTTCGGGCATCGCCGCTGACAAGGGTTATGTAGTCTTTAACCCCAATGCTTTCGAAACAGACGGTTACGTTACTGTAAACGGCAAAACAGCATTCGTTAAAAATATTCCCGCAAAAGGTTATGCTGTTACCAGCGAGATCAAAACCGACAACGCCATCGTTATTGACGGCAAAAAAGTTGAAACTGACACGCTTACTGTACTCTTTGATGAAGATTATCAGATCATTTCCATTTATGACAAAGTTAATGATCGTGAAGTTCTTCGTGAAGGTGCTATCGGCAACGAAATCCGCATCTATCCCGACCACCCCGACACTTATGACAACTGGGAATGGCAGGAATACTCTCTCGACGAATATAAAGTCCTCAAAGCGCTTTCTTCCGTTGAGATCGTAGAAGACGGCGTTCGTCGCGGTATCAAGCTTGTGCGCCCCTTTATGCAGTCCACCATCACACAGACCATTTGGTTCTATGATGGTATCGCAAAGATCGACTTCGATACGCTTGCAGATTGGCATCAGCACCATCTCATGGTAAAAGCGGCATTCGGCGTAGATATTAACGCGGATAAAGCAACTTATGAGATCCAATATGGTAACGTTGAACGTCCGACACACAAAAACACCTCTTGGGATCGTGCAAAATTTGAAGTTTGCGCACATAAATATGCGGATCTTTCCGATGGTGGTTATGGTGTCAGCCTTATGAACGATTGCAAATACGGCTATGATATTCATGACGGCACCATGCAGCTTTCCCTTTTCAAATCTGGTACACACCCCAACAAAGAAGCTGACCAGGGCGAAATCCCTTGCGTATATTCGCTCTATATGCACACAGGTACTTTCGCCGAAAGCGACACCATCAAGGAAGCATATCTGCTCAACAATCCGCTTACCGCCATCAAAGCAGCAGGCGTAGAAAGTACGCTTCCCGAAACCTACTCCATGGTTTCCGTAAACAAAGAAAACATTCTTTGTGACATCGTAAAAGAAGCAGAAGACAGCGAAGACACCATTCTCCGTCTTTATGAGTGCAAAAATATCCGCACCAAAGCTGAGATCACACTTGGTTTCCCTGCTGAAAAATGCTATCTCTGCGATATGCTTGAAAATGAGATCAAAGAGCTCCCCATCGAAAACGGCAAAGTTAAGATTCCGTTCACAGGCTTTGAGATCGTGACACTTAAATTGAAGTAAATCAATACAAACGGCGCACCTGCACAAAACAGGTACGCCGTTTTTCTAAAAACAACCTTTATTCGATATTCCCATGCTTGCACAACCGTGAGTTGAGCGGCACACGGAACAAGTTATTTACACAATAAATCTTATGTGGTATAATTTGGGTACAACCGAAGAGCTCACGGTGAATTTTTGAAAGGAACGCACAAACATGAAAGATATCAACATTTCCAAAAATATAACCGAATTGCGAAAGAAAAAGGGGGTCACCCAAGAGCAACTGGCAACCGCACTCAACATATCTCCCCAAGCAGTTTCTAAATGGGAAACGAACACTTCTCTCCCTGATACGCAAACCCTTCCTCTTATTTCTGACTTTTTTGGTGTAAGTATTGATTATCTTTTTTATGGTCAAGATATTGCTTATGACGAGATTTATGATATGTCATTTCGGAAAGTAGCAGAACATCACCAAATGAGTAAAGGCGCTTATGAAGAAGCTTTGACTATTTTTGGACATGCACATCACGGGATCATTCGAGGAAGTCTGAAAGACAGAAGTAGCAAAATAAATAACGAGCCCTTACACATATCGAACAAAAACGGCGTTTCGCTTTTAACAGGAAAAGGATATGGCGCAATTCTTACGCGCTCTTTTTTCGAGAGCATCAATAAGGAAAACGCCGAATTTGGTAGCACGATTCTGCCTGTGTTATCCGAAAAAAGCGCTTTTCTTGTCTGTAATTTCGATGAGTGATATCAGCTTCGGAGAACTGCAAGAAAAATTAGGTTTTGAACAAAACACGTTGCGCGAAACCCTAAATAAACTAATTACCGTAAAACTTGTGATCGAAAAGGAATCCAAGCATAAATCCTTGGGGCTCACTTATGAAATCAACAGTATGTATCATACTTGTCTATGTATCCTTATTGCGACAATTGAAATGCAAAGATATTCTCTTGAAGGCATTTCATGTTGCATGGGATACGGTGACTACCCCATCAGCTTATAACAAGCTCTTTTTGCAGAAAAAAGGACGAGAAATTCTCGTCCTTTTTGTGTTGATCATAAAGTTTTTTAATAAGTGACCTTCTTAACTAAGATTGAAGCAATTAAGTTTTATCAAATCCTGTTTTCTTGAAACGGATAAACGAAATGATGACCGACACCATATTGAACACTTCACAAAGAATACCACCAATGGAAGGTGTAGGGATCAATGCATCATAGAGAAGCCAAAACGGTGAAACGACAGCGAGCTGAGAAATACGAATAGTCTTGCCGTTTTTTGTCCACATTGCAAGCGTACCTGTTGCTTGTGCGATAAAGGTAAAGAGAACGAGCCACCAAGCTTCCTTGAAAACAAAAATAGAAACAAGTGTTGCGGAAAGAACCAATGCTTCCAAAACAATGATAACAGGAAGTGTTTTTGCTTTTTTCGTTTGATAAATAAGCGCACGTACAATATTATATCCATTAAAAACAAGACCTGCCCATGCGCCGATCATGATAAACTGAATTGAAAAGAAAAGACCGGAAAGTCCTTGAAAAATAAAATAATTGCGGTTGGTTTTACACTGATAAGAGATCATCGCCGCAAGCATACCCAAAATGCCGATGATCTGTGCGATCACTTCTTTCATAAATTTCTCCTCATAGAATTATATTGACGATATATTTTATCACAACTTTTGAAAAAAAGCAATCTTTTTCTATAATAATCCCAAAACAATTAGATGCAAGGGATAGAAAATATAGAAAAACCATTTATGAAAGGGGGACACTTGACCACTTTTACCGTTATAATAATACAAAAACGGTAAAAACAAAAATAATCCTGCTTGCCAAAGCTCTAAATACCAATTAGCACCGCGCATCACACATGAAATTGCGCTCATAAACACCATGAAAAACGCCACGACAGAAAAAGCAATTGCGCGTTTATTGACGCTTTTCCGAAAACGATAAAACAGCACCACCCAAAGCGGCGCAATTCCGCCCCAATCACCAAGAAAGGAAAGCAAATATAAAAATATGATCATCAGCCATTTCGAAATCACCGGTTGTTCACTTTCTATCAGCGTTAACATCAAAAAGGATAAAAATAGCGTGAATATCATATTAAAATCTAACACCAAAAGATTTCTGTAATGCGAAAATGCATACGCCAATTGCGAAATAAAGGCAAAAACGAAAAGGCGAACCGCATATTTTTCTCGTGACGAAGTATGTGCAAACCCTTCTGCAAGAAAAAGACACATGATCGGCGCAGTTAGTCGTCCCACAATGCGGAAAAGAACACCAAGAGGTGTAGTGATGGGAATCAAAAACATGCCAATGTGGTCGATGAACATAGCAAATGCCGCGATATATTTTAAGGTGGTTCGATTGAGTCCGATGGATTTTTTCATGTGAATCCCAAGCCTTTTGATAAATTAATTAAAAACAAAAAAGCCGATGGGTTTAATTCCATCGGCAGATTCCATATCCATTAAAAACCAAATAAGAGAGTTCCGAACATTGCGAACTCAAACTCCATGTAGAAGAAGTTCAAGCCCTCGGTCTATTAGTATCGGTCAGCTGAACACATTACTGT
>JBGVIG010000148.1:0-1173 GCA_045122995.1 Eubacteriales bacterium
AATGATGCTGTTAAAAAGGGCGGTGTGATGGCAAGCTCTTCTGTCGGCGGACTTTCCGGTGCTTTTATCCCTGTTTCCGAAGACGAGGGTATGATCGATGCGGTAAACGTCGGCGCACTCCATCTCAATAAATTGGAAGCGATGACCGCCGTTTGTTCGGTAGGTCTTGATATGATCGCGATCCCCGGTGATACGCCTGTGGAAACGATCTGTGGTATCATTGCAGACGAGATCGCCATTGGCGTTGTGAACACCAAAACAACAGCGGCACGTTTGATCCCTGCATACGGCAAAGTCGTTGGCGAGTGCGTTGATTTTGGCGGACTTCTCGGCACAGCGCCCATTATGGAAGTCAGTCCTTTTTCCTCTCATGATTTCATTCATCGCGGCGGGCATATTCCCGCACCGATGCACAGCTTGAAAAATTAAGTTTTTCGAATTTTGTTGTAACGAAAGGCGGAGATAATGATGTCCCTCTATACGATACTAAAAGAACAGTTTTGCGCGATCGAACATGAGATTTGTCCTTTGTCGGAACAGTTGCTTACGTTGACGGACGAAGTAACCGAGGTAGATTCTCTTGTCACGATCACTCGCACTGTGACAAACATATCTGACCGCCACGTTGCCTTTCTTCCATCTTTGTCCGTTTGTACGGAAAATGAAGTTTCGGATTGGTTTGTGCCTGCTGTCAGTTATTCGGGAAACACTTTTGGTGACGGCATGGATCCGAAAGGTTTGCTTTGCGACGGAAAACCGTGGGTATTTCCTTCAGACCATGCAGGCGTCCCCGGTTGCACAGTCGTGATGGGGGAGTGCGGATCGACAGCGCTTTTCCTTGGCACCGAAGATGTGGCAAGTGCGTGTTCCTTGGAAATCTGCGGCGAAAAGGTGATCCAGCGAGTCTTTTTTACGCATATTGAGTATCCCAAAGCATATTTGGAAAAATTCCGCTATGGCGATGCGATTTTGAACTCTGTATCTCTGCATCCCGGTGAAAGTAAGACGTTCGTAGCTTATCTTTTCCTTTCTAAAGAGAGCGGAACATTTGGATATCGTCCTTTTTTGGAGCATTTGCTGTATCAGTATGCTAGAGAACCCGAAAACCGCGTTTGTACGGAAAGCTATGATCACTCGATGTCTTTTCTTCGTTGTTTGCTGGAGAACACGCCC
>JBGVIG010000149.1:0-1185 GCA_045122995.1 Eubacteriales bacterium
CCGTGGCGCACAAAAATGATTCTCATAATTTCCTCCCAAGCAATTTTTTATGTATTATAACCAAGCGTGTTCGTTTGTTCAAGATAAAAATCGAATACCAAATCCATATCCGGGTTTTCCGCCGCCCTTCAAATATTCAACATAGCGACGGCGCAAAGAGCTGTCACAAGGAAGTTTTTCGGGATCTCTTTCGTCCGTATCAAAAAGACGCCAAAGATCATGACCGCTGTTCGTCCCGGATTTCAAGATCTCATATTCCGAAAGAAAACGATAAATATTAGACGATGGGGAAAGCATCTGTAAATGTTTAGGGAACAAAAGCCACGAATGGCAAACAAAAGGTGCGTTTTCTCCTACCTCATCGGCAAAAAAGGCTTGTGCTTGTTTGTAGGCATCGTCACAACTTGCTTTGTCGATCGGTGTTCCCGTTCGCGGAATATGGACGTTGATGACTTTGGTTTGCGGTGTAAGAGTCACACCATTTTTCTCATAATGATGCGAAAAAGCAATCACTTCAAACTGTAATCTGCCAAGCGCAAAACGCGTAAGATCAAAAAATCCACCAAACCAAGGTGCCACAAAAGAACCGCAGACACCTTTCACAAGCTTACATTCTTCGAGCTTCCATTTGAGGTCCAGCACGCTATCCCGATAGATCTGCTTAGAAAGTCCTCTTTGGATATAAAGCGTTTTTAAGTGCTTTGTCATGCAGATAAAAATGAGAAGCTCGACGGTATAGGCAGGAAGCGCTATCATCTGTGCGATCACACGCGCTCTTTTTTCCAAAATTTCCTTCGTAAAGTCCTGTTTTTCGTCAGTTTCATAGAGAGATAAAATTTCCGACAAAAGCTGCGCGGCTTCTTCCTTTGCCAAAATAGCATCATACGCCGCAAGCAAACAGTCTGCATCATCTTTTTCGTATGCGAATTTTTCAAAAAAATCAATCAGATAATTTCTCATAAAAATCAAAGCCTTTCTTCCACACATGGATCAAAGCAAAGCGGAATAGATCTCTTCTCCGCCGTTGACAAACACTTCAATGATGTGTTCATCGTGCAAAATTTTCAGATCAGATATTTTTCCTTCATAGATCACGGGATTTTTTCATATTTTTCAAAATGAACACCGTCCGTCGAATACGCAACGCTGACAGTCTGGATCTTCTCATTCTGCCCGGGGGCGTAT
>JBGVIG010000150.1:0-3721 GCA_045122995.1 Eubacteriales bacterium
AAGCTCACCTGCGGCAAAAGATTTTGTGCTCATCAGCGACATTGCCGCCACGTCACCGAACGTGCCAAGCTTTTTACCTTTATAAAGACCTCCCTGTGCGTGGGAAACGTCCTCGATCACATACAAATTGTGACGCTTTGCGATATCCATGATGCGATCCATATCGCAAGGATATGCGAAATAGTGAACGACCATGATCGCTTTGGTTTTATCGGTGATGCAACGTTCCACATCATCGGGATCCATGCTGAGATTTTCATCGATATTACAGAAAACTGCCGATGCACCAAAGTTTGTCGCTTGTGTAATGCTCGCCCAATAAGTTTTGGTCGGGCAAATGATCTCATCTCCCATACCAAGACCGATCGCGAACATGGAAGCGGTCAATGCCGCAGTGCCATTGCAGAAAGCCAGCGCATATTCCGTGCCCTGCCATGCCGCAAATTCATTCTGAAATTTTTCGGTAATGTCCGTTCCGGAAAATTTATTGTTGCGAATGACGTCAAGGGCTGCCGCTTCATCTTCTTCCGTGATGATCGGCCAGCCAAAAAGCTTTTTTCCGGGGCCATTTTCAATGACCGGTTTTCCGCCCAAAAGTGCAAGTTTTTCCATATAGATCTCCTTTCACCGCATCTGCGGTTTTCGTCATTGTTTTATTTGATAAATATCCATAATGAGTGACACGGCACCGCGTCCTGCTTCTGCTTCCACAGGGACAGGACATTTTCCGCGGATCGCTTGTGCAAAAAGAGAAAGCTGCTCGGCATGTTTGCCAAAGCTAAGCGCCGCGGGATCGTTTGCTGTTCCGTCAGAAACGTGCTCTTCTCCCGGCATCACTTCTTCTTTGCCGTCAATGATCAAGCTTTCCAGACGATTTTCTTTGAAAATTGCATATCCACGGTCACCGATGATCTCAAGCTTCATATCAAAGCCGGGATATGCCGCCGTGGAAGCCTCCACAACGCCCAAAGCGCCACAATCAAAGCGCAAAAGTGCAATTGCCGTATCCGGCGCCTCGATCTTATGTGTCAAATGATCGGTAATGCTGCCAACAACCGTTGCTCCTCCGACAAGATATCGCAACAGATCAACGCCATGAATACCTTGATTCATCAGCACGCCGCCGTCAAGCGCCAGGTTTCCTTTCCAAGGGCTTCCTCCATAATAAGATTCATCACGCCAATATTTCATATAAAGATCACACATTTTCAAAGTGCCAAGACGTTTTTCTTCCAATACTTTTTTCAAGCGAAGCACGTCCGGCGCAAAACGAAGCTGGGAAATCACTGTCACAAGTCTGCCGCATTGATTTGCTGTTTCGATAATTTCATCGGCGTCACGCACGTTCATTGCGATCGGCTTTTCTACTGCCACATGTTTTCCTGCGCGAAGTGCATCAAGTGCATTTTGCGCATGAAAGCCACTCGGTGTGCAAATACAAACCACGTCAATCGTTTGATCTGCAAGCATATCTTCATAGCTTTCATAAGCGGTGATGTCGAAGCGCTTCGCAAAAGACACGGCACTCTGAAGGAGCGCATCGGCAACGCCGACAAGCTCCACGCCGTCAATGGAACGAAGTGCCTGCGCATGGACAGCGGCGATCATGCCGCAACCGACGATACCAAAGCGAAGAACGCTTTTTTCTTCATAAATCATTTACATTCCTCCCCTTATACTCATAAAAACTTAAATTACATATAATTCTATTTTAAATCCAATAAGAAAAATAATCAACATCTTATATTGCTCGTTTTTTGGACGATATTGATATTTTTTCTTATTATTTCAAAAAAGAGGGCAAAATTTATCAAAAAAAAGAAGAAAATTCGCTTTCAAACACATTTCTGTGTATAAAAAAGGCTTCCGTTTCATAAAACAGAAGCTTTTTTATTCCACATAAAATTCACAAAAATCATCAAGACGAATACAGCCAAGCGGCATACCCCACCCAGCACCACAATCAATGGCGATATGCCCATTTTTTTGATAGATCTTTCCGCTGTATTCTTCACCGATCACACAAGTTGGTGTGTGACCTGTCACAAGAAATTTGTATGAAAAATATCGCTTTGTATAATCGGGACGTTCTACCAAAAGCGAAAACACGTCATACGCTGCAAGTGGCTTTTCTTCCGCGAACGGCGAAAGTCCTCCATGCACAAGAACAAAACGCTTTCCTCCTACAGTGAGTTCCTCATAAGGAGAAAACTCTGCCAAATATTCGAGAAGATAAATCCGCTCATTCGACGGCAATGCCGTGTACTGCGCAAGTGTGCTTTCTCCGCCATCGACAAGCCATGCAGAAAGAAGCTCAATGTCGGCAGAATTGAGATGCGTTTGATAATTCTCCTCCGTGATCTCCACATTCAGTTTGGATAAAATATATGCCGCCATATAATCATGATTTCCTAACAAGGGAAAAACATTAAACCGCATACTCATATCCCGCAAAAGCGGGATCGGATCCTGACCACGGTCAACCACATCCCCTAAAACATAAAGCTCATCCTCGTCAGAGAAGTTGATTTTTTCCAGCATTTTGCAATATTTTTCATATTGTCCGTGGATATCGGACATCACATATACCATCTGCAAGTCTCCTTGTCTACTACGTTCTCTTTTTATTATAATATTGAAAAAAATGATTGTCAAGCCCTAGAAATGCTCATTGTTCAGAAAACATTTTCTCCTGTACGACTTTTCATTTTCACGATTTGGATAAATTATCCGCAAGATTTATTCACAAAATAAGTCTATACTAATAATAGTAAAATCATATCATTTTTAGAAAAGGATTATTTAAAAGATGAATACGAAAGAAACGAAAAAACCGAAAAATAAACTGATTTTTTATTACTGTATCGTGCTTGCGGTGATTGTGATCTTTAATTTTGTGCTGATGCCTCTGCTAAATCAAATGCAGATTCAATACGTTGATTACGGCACTTTCATGACGATGACGGAAAATCGCGAGATCGCGGAGGTTCAAGTAACCGAAACAGAGATTCTCTTTGCCGATCATGAAGGCAAAATTTATCGCACGGGGCTGATGCCCGACGATGGGCTCACCGAACGTTTGCGAGCTTCCGGCGCTGTGTTTGACAAAGAGATCGTGGAAGAACCGTCTCTCTTTCTCAATCTGCTATTTAGCTGGGTGATCCCGATCGTGATTTTTATGCTTCTCGGCAGATGGCTGACCAAGCGCATGATGGGAAAAGACGGCAATAATTCCATGATGTTCAATCTCGGAAAAAGCAACGCCAAAGTATACGTAAAATCCTCTGACGGCATCAAATTTTCCGATGTGGCAGGTGAAGATGAAGCCAAAGAAAACCTCGCGGAGATCGTCGATTATCTCCATAATCCCCGAAAATACACCGAGATCGGCGCTTCTATGCCAAAAGGTATCTTGCTCGTCGGCCCTCCCGGCACAGGTAAGACCATGCTTGCCAAAGCAGTTGCAGGAGAAGCAAACGTTCCCTTTTTCTCCATGTCCGGTTCGGAATTTGTGGAAATGTTCGTCGGCATGGGTGCTTCCAAGGTGCGCGATCTTTTCAGACAAGCGAAAGAAAAAGCACCTTGCATCGTTTTCATCGACGAAATTGATGCCATCGGCGGCAAACGAAACGCACACATGGGCGGCAATGACGAACGCGAACAAACACTCAATCAGCTTCTCACGGAAATGGACGGTTTTGAAGGCAATACGGGGGTCATC
>JBGVIG010000151.1:0-5142 GCA_045122995.1 Eubacteriales bacterium
TTCTTTCTGGAAACAACCTCAAGGCCGGAATACGCCTTGATATGACCAACGTGCATACCCGAACCGCTGGGATACGGGAATTCTACGAGGGCATAGAATTTCGGGAGAGAATAGTCCTCTTTTGCTTCGAAAACGTGATTCTCGTCCCACACCTTTTGCCATTTTTCTTCAATGGCTCTGAAATCGTAAGACATAATATGTTTTCTCCTTAAAATGTATGTTTTCATGGGACATTGTCCCACACCCTGCAAAGGGGCTTACCCCTTTGATCCCATGACGGGAAAGGGGAGATTTTCTTTTTTGATCAGTCTTTCAGATCAAGCGGAATCTCTTCCGCATCATTCCAAAGCTTTTCGAGCTTATAGAAATCTCTTTCACTCTTGTGAAAAATATGAACGATGACGTGTGCGTAGTCCATCGCGATCCACATACCGGTTTCATAACCGTCCATGTGAAGGGGGTGAACGCCCATCTCACCGAGCTTATATTCGATCTCGCCCGCATAACCCTTGATCTGTGTGGTAGCAGTACCGCTGCAAAGCACGAAGTAATCGGTGAGATCGTTGCCCTCTTTGAATTTCAAAAGGCGAATATCTCTTGCCTTTTTATCGTCAAGGATCTTTACGATCGCATCGGCAAGCTCACGAGCACTTGCGTTTTCGAGGGACAAGTTCTTGGTGTTTTCCTGTTCTGTCATAAATGATGGTTCCTTTCTGTATCTGTTCTGTCTATCAGTTTGATTCGTATGGTGAGGAATAATAGTCGTTGATATACGCATTATCCCCATTTACCGCATCGGTAAAAAGACCTTTTTTATCAAAAACCGACTTGTCGATATCGGTTTCATAAACGTTCAAGCATGCGTTGACGTCGCGAAGTGCTGCTTCTTTATTGAGGCAATAGTAGATCCATTTGCCCGTATTCGGATTTTGCACCACAGCGCCGCCGATCGTGCAAAACGCAATATTTTCCGCGTCGATCGCATAGACCTCTTTCGTATACGCAAGCATATCGTTCAGCGACATAGAGGTTTTCATCTTGCTGAAAAACGTGGGAATCAGCTTTGCCATGCCAGCGGCGGTGATGTTTTCCTTGATCTGCACAAAAGCTGCCATCAGAAAATCTTCTCTGAGCTCCACACGTCCGATATCGCCCGTGGCATAGCCTGCGCGGTAACGGATAAGCCCTTCGCATTCACTGCCGTCGAGGTGCTGGTAGCCTGCCTTGAGGTCGATATAAAGATCTTGATAGGGATCTTCATAAAACATATCCTGCGGCACGTCGTAATAAATGCCGCCCAGCGCGTCGATGATCTCACAAAAGCCCGACGTATTGATAAGCACGTATTCGTCGATCTTCAGACAAAGGGATTCTTCCAGCGTTTCTTTGAGGGTGATCATCGCGAGTTTTCTAGCGTTGGTAGCGTTGACGCCTTGATTACGGTGATAATTATATTCCACGGTGAAAATAGAATTCACACGAGTGGCATTTTTATAGCCCAGCACCGATTTATTGATAAAAGTATCGCGCGGAATCTGCACGACGTTGATCTTTCCGCTCTCGGTGTCGAGGGACGCCAACATGAGAACGTCCGTGCTCATGGAAACGTCATCAATACCTGCCAGCAAAAACGTATAGTAGCCGTCCTTGCGGATATAGGGATCATCCGTCCCTGTCTGCACAGAATCCGTTGTGGCGTCGGGATCCGTAAAAGGAGGATCATCGTCCACGTGCGGACGGTGCAAAGTAACGGAAAGTGTTATGACCAAGATCGTCATGATCAAAACGCTCGTAAAAGCAAGCACCCACAGTTTGGGTTCTTGAAAAAAGGCGTGTTTCTTTTTTCGATTGTTTATTTTTTTCTTATCCATGGTTTTATACTCCCTTTGGGAAAATGGCGATCATACCAAAGAGTTCCACGCCAAGGCCATCTCGGCGTCCATCTTTCTGCCTTTTTCAATCAAATAGGTCATCGTAAAACCGATAATATGCTTCACAGTGTCATCAAGCAGACGGTTCATCGCTGTTTTATCGTTTTTGTTTATTTTTTCGCTTTCCTTGTGCAAATATTCTCTCGTTTCCGCACAGGAGCGATATTTTCTGCCTGCCTCTGTAAAATCTGCCACAAAAAGCATCTTGTCGATCAGCGACATTTTTGCTTTTCCCGTCGTGTGGCAACGGATCGCGGAATAAACGTCATAATTCACGATATCACTGCCGAAAACTTCTCTAGCGAAAGGTGCGCCCGTATACTGATGAAAAACTGAAGGTACGTCAAGAGGCAGATAAAGTCCGCGCTCCTCGCAATATTTCACGCTTTCCGCATCAGTCATGCGCTTGGTGATGTCATGAAGAAGACCTGCCGCGCAAACGGAAAAGCGGTCTTCTTCGGAAAGGGAGAAAATCTTTGCAAACCATTCACATTCGCGGTAAACGCCCATCGTATGCTCAAGGCGCTTTGCATCTTCATATTGCGGCAACGTCGCTTTGATGTGAGCGATCTTTTTTTCTTGTTCCGCCGTCATTGATAAAGTCCCCTTTCCCGAATAAATTTTTCGACCGAAGGAGAGATCAGATGCGAAACGTCTTTTCCTTCCTTGATCATTTTTCGTATTTCGCTGGACGAGGTTTCGATCGGCGTGAGCGGAACATCAAAGATCCTTGCACCAAATTCCTTGTCCAATTGTATTTTTTTATCATGAATACGCGCCCAAAGCTCATGAGAGCGCTCCTCCCTGCCCGCAAAAGCCACCGTAATCAGCGGCAGAAAATCTTTCGCACGGAACCAAGTGTCAAGGCTCAAAAACATATCCGTTCCGCAATAAAGGAAAAGCTCCGTGTCAGGGGTGAGCAACTTTTGGATCGTATAATAAGTAAAGCTTTTACCCTCCGACATAATCTCCATATCGGAAACAATGACTCTTTTATCATAATCGGGGTGTTCCTCAATGGCAAGCTTTGTCATCGCAAGGCGTGCCATGGGATCATCTTCCCCTTCGATCTGTTTGTGTGGCGGGATCTTATCAGGAACCACAAGCAAGCGATCCAGCCCCGCGCTTCTTAGAAATTCATATGCCGCGCGGACGTGACCGTTATGAATGGGATTGAACGTCCCGCCAAATATACCAACTCTCATAATTCCCTCCTTTCCGCTTTTCTTTAGGAAAAGAAAAGCTTGGCAAAAGAAACCGCCTGTGGTTCTTCGCCGTTTATTTTTGCTAAACTTTTTGTTCCGCGCTCTGTGTGAAAACAAAGCTTAGCAAAAGAAACCACTCGTGGTTCTTCGCTGTTTATTTTGCTTAAATTTTATAATACAATTTCCATGGGCTCTCCGCCTTTTTCATTCAGGTACACAAAACAAACAACCCGTTTCTTTTGGTGTCACCTTTTCTTTTCGCAAAGAAAAGGTGACGATTTCTCTTTTGCAACTTTTCTCTTTTGGAAAGAGAAAAGTTCAAGGCAGCTCGATGCGTTTTTTCTTTTTCGATTCTCTGTAAAGAACGAATCTCGTACCCGTTACGCAAACAAGATCTGCGCCAAGAGCCTCGGCGAGTTCTTCGCCGGCCTCACGGGGACCGTAATCCGAGTTGTCAAGGGTGCGAAGCTTGATCAGCTCTCTTGCTTCCAAGGTGCTGTCAAGCTGGGAGATCATCATTTCGCTGATGCCACCCTTGCCGATCTGATAGATCGTGTCATAAGAATTTGCCATAGCACGAAGATACGCGCGCTGTTTACTGGTTAACATAGTACTCCTTCGCCCATCGGGCGCAATTTTCATTATTTTTGAATTTCTTCCGCAAAGATCTTTGCGAATTTATGCATCGCATTTGCTCTGTGGCTGATGCTGTTCTTTTCTTCGGCATTCATTTCGGCAAAGGTCTTGTCCATCGGTTCATAAAGGAAGATAGGATCATAGCCGAAGCCGCCGTTTCCGCGGTAATCATAAAGAATAGTGCCGGGACATTCACCGCGAGCAATAAGCTCACGTCCATCGGGGAAAACACAAGCGATCACGGAAACAAAGTGAGCACTTCTCTTTTCGGCGGGAACGTCTTTCATTTTTTCGAGGAGCTTGCGGTTGTTGTCAGCGTCATCATGTCCGCCTGCATAGCGAGCGGAATAAACACCGGGTTCACCGTTCAAAGCATCTACACAAAGACCCGAATCATCAGCAACGCCGATATAACCAAGCTTTGCGACAGCACGAGCCTTGATCAAGGCATTTTCTTCGAACGTCGTGCCGTCCTCCACGATCTCATCGGTATAGCCGATGTCATTAAGAGAGAGAAACGCAAAAGGTTCGCCGTTTGCGTCCGTGGGACAAAGTTCTTTGAGAAAAGCCTCGATCTCACGGATCTTGTGGCGGTTATTGGAAGCCATTACGATTTTTGTCATGCGAGATTTTCCTCCGGCTGTTTTTCAAAGAGTGCGCTCACGAATTCGTCTGCGGAGAAGGCTTGGAGATCGTCGATCTTTTCGCCAACGCCGATGAATTTCACGGGAATACCAAGCTCTTTTTTGATGGAGATGACGATACCGCCCTTTGCGGTGCCGTCAAGTTTCGTTAGAACAAGACCGGTGATCTCTGCCGCATTCTTAAATTCCTTCGCCTGCACAACAGCGTTCTGACCCGTTGTGGCATCAAGAACAAGAAGTGTTTCGCGGATCGCATCGGGAAGCTCACGGGAAATGACACGGTTGATCTTTTCCAGCTCGTTCATGAGGTTTTTCTTATTGTGAAGTCTGCCGGCTGTGTCAACAATCAGCACGTCTGTGCCGCGTTTTTTCGCCGCAGCAGCCGCGTCATACACAACTGCCGCAGGATCAGAGCCTTCGCTCTGAGAGATCAGATCAACGCCCGCTCTGTCTGCCCAAACAGCAAGCTGGTCGATCGCCGCCGCACGGAAGGTATCCGCTGCTGCCAGCAAGACCTTTTTGCCTTGGCGCTTGATATCGTAAGCCATTTTGGCAATGGAAGTGGTTTTGCCAACACCGTTTACACCGATGACGAGAATGACAGTCATTTGACCTTTTTCATAAGCGATCGGTTCCCCATCGCCAATAGCCTCGCGCAAAATATCAAAAAGCGCGTCTTTGGCAGCGGCAGGATCCGTGATGCGTTCATCATGGATCTTATCGCGC
>JBGVIG010000152.1:0-10306 GCA_045122995.1 Eubacteriales bacterium
ATCTTTTATGGCGGCTATCTGGAAACGGGCGGCACGTTCTGGCAAAATCTCGGTGGTACGCTGTATAATATCATTGCTGTCTGGAATGGCGGCCTTGCCATCTACGGCGGCATCATCGGTGGTTTTCTTGCACTTTGGGTGGTATCCAAATGGAAAAAAGTCAGCGTTTTCAGCTTGTCGGATATGGTAACCCCCGGCGTCATGCTCGGTCAGCTTATCGGCAGATGGGGCAACTTCTGCAATGGTGAAGCGTATGGTTCACAGACCACGCTTCCTTGGCGCATGGGACTTCGCAATATCAGTACAGGTTATCAAACGATCTACGTCCACCCCACGTTTTTCTATGAATCTCTTTGGAATCTGATCGGCTTTATTTTGATCAATATCTTCTATAAAAAGAAAAAATATCAGGGCGAGATCACCGTTTGGTATTTTGCGTGGTACGGTCTTGGCAGAGCGTTTATTGAATTGCTTCGCACAGACTCGCTGATGATCGGACCTTTTCGTGTTTC
This sequence comes from Eubacteriales bacterium, assembly GCA_045122995.1. Lineage (GTDB taxonomy): Bacteria > Bacillota > Clostridia > Oscillospirales > CAG-272 > QALR01. The sequence continues at coordinate 513 of JBGVIG010000152.1, forward strand.
CTCTTTGCTTTCGTTCCTTCTTGTTTTGGTCCTTGTGCCGCTTGGCATTTTCCTGCGCACAAAAGCACAGAAAGCAGAAGCGATGGGGGTTTCTCCCGTCAGAACACATTTTACGATTTCCGAGCTTCTCAAAAAGCAGGAGCAAACAGTAGAAGCTCACATTTCTTCCGCAGAAGAAGCGAGTGAAGCGGAGGCGTCTGCGACGCCCCAAGATAACGGGGAAGACACCGAAGAACTTTAATTTTCATACATTATTTTGAGGAGAATCGTTATGGCAAACATCATTGACGGCAAGAAAATTTCCGCCGAGATCCGCGCGGAGATCGCAGAAGAAGTAAAAGAAATGAAAGCGGCAGGTGTCTGTCCCGGTCTTGCAGTAATTATCGTGGGAGAAAATCCTGCGTCAAAGGTCTACGTTCGCAACAAAGGGCGTGCGTGTGCTGAGGTGGGGATCTATTCTGAAATTATCGAAATGCCCGAAGAAACCTCGGAGGAAACGCTCCTTGGAAAGATCGCCGAACTCAATGCACGCGATGAGATCCACGGCATTCTCGTTCAGCTTCCTTTGCCGAAGCACATTGATGAAAAAGCGGTGATCGCGGCGATCTCGCCCGATAAAGACGTGGACGCTTTCAGCGAAGGTAACGTCGGCAAGATCATGATCGGTAATCATCATTTCCTTCCTTGCACACCTGCAGGCGTGATGGCACTTCTCCATCGAAGCGGCATTGAAATTGAGGGCAAACATGCGGTTGTCATCGGCAGAAGCAACATCGTCGGCAAACCGCAGGCAATGCTCCTTCTTCATGAAAATGCCACCGTCACCGTCTGCCATTCCAAGACAAAAAATCTTGCGGAAATCTGTAAAACGGCGGATATCCTTGTCGTTGCTATTGGCAAAGCGGATTTTGTGACTGGCGACATGGTGAAGGAGGGCGCGACTGTTATCGACGTTGGCATGAACCGCAAAGCGGACGGCAAACTGACGGGGGACGTGGATTTTGAGAGTGTTTCGAAAGTCGCGGGCTACATTACCCCCGTTCCCGGCGGCGTTGGTCCGATGACCATCACGATGCTTTTGAAAAATACTGTGACAGCGGCTCGCACCTACTTTCTTCTTTGCGAAAAGAAGAAAGTAGGCAAAGAAGAAACGTGTCGTTAAGCGTCATAGATCGGGATTCCCAAGGGACGATGTCCCTTGGGTGGGGTGCGGGTCAAAGCCCTGCATACCAGCAAAGCCCAGCATAAACAAAAAAGGTTCATCTGACGATGAACCTTTTTCTTTTTTAGTAATTTTCTGCTTTGATTTCAAAATAGCTTTTGGGGTGCGAACAAACGGGGCAAATTTCGGGGGCTTTTTTGCCAACGAGAATGTGTCCGCAGTTACCGCATTTCCAGATGGTGTCGCCCTCACGGGAAAAAACGAGTCCGCCTTCTACGTTTGCGATGAGCTTTTGATATCTTGCTTCATGCTCGCGTTCGATCGCCGCCACCATTTCAAATTGAGCGGCAATGCGGTCAAAGCCTTCTTCTTTGGCTTCCTTGGCGAATTTTGCGTACATATCTGTCCATTCGAAATGCTCGCCGTTTGCTGCGTCTTTGAGATTTGCTAAGGTGTTCGGGACCTCTCCGCCGTGGAGATGCTTAAACCAGATTTCGGCGTGTTCTTTTTCGTTTTCCGACGTTTCGTCAAAAAGATCTCCGATCTGCATATATCCTTCCTTGCGCGCTACAGCGGCATAGGTGGAATATTTTGTTCTCGCTTGTGTTTCACCGGCAAATGCCGCCATGAGGTTGGCTTCGGTTCTTGTTCCTTTGAGTTCCATTTTTTGCTCCTTTTATTTGATTCACGGCGTTTTTTGTAAAAATGCGCCGTTATGTAGGGAGCTTCGGAAATCTCAGAGCAAGCTTTTCACGCGAACGGAAACGGTGGATTTCTGAGGCGTATCGCTTGTCATGGCAAGGGTGAATTTTTGTTTGTTCTGAGGGTATGCACCGCGCATATCCGGACCGTAAGAATGCTTGAAGAAGCCGCCGGAAATTTCAAAATAACGGTTGCTTGCGATCAAATATTTTGCAGAGCCTTCGCGCAGGAATGCATAGTCGCCGGGTTGTGTTGTCATGCAGATGCTGTCTGTGAGAAGCTTTTTGCCGGCTTCCATGACAAATTCCAACTTTGTGGGAATACGTTCACAGCCAAATGTTTCAATATCCAAGGTTGCACCGTCATCATGGATATGAATGGTGATCTCGGTGCGGAATTTTTGGATATTGAGGGTGTCCCGTTTGGAGTGATCCATTTTGCGCCAATTCGAGGTCTCGGGCTTTTCTTTGAGTTGGGAACGGTATCCGGCAAACTCTTCAGAGATGAGCTTATAGCCGTCTTCGGTGGGAATGATCTCTTTTGCGCGGAACTGGGAGTGCGGATCTCCGAAGAAGGAGCCTGCATAGCGTACCTGCAAGATGGAAGAACCGATGTTCATCTGGAAAAAGACGGGATGACGGGAACAGAGCGCGGTCATCGTCATATTAAGGTCAGGCTTATAAACTCTGGCAAGACGGCTGTTGGGCAGGAATATAGAGCGATCTTTGGGGATTTCTTGTGTTTGAATATATTCAGATTGCTCAGCATATTCGGGGTGCAGGAGCGCAAAAGTAATCATGATGCAGTCTGCGTAATAGGAGGGATAACGCTCGGAGATTTGGTCTGCCATATAAGCAAATACGGGATCTTTATCAAGATAAGCAAGGATCGCATACGGCATGAAATATTTTGCAATATCGTATTGTCCGCCGTTGTCCCAGCGTGTGGAGCTGAGCGTGTTTACGGTCCAATCGGGCTCCAAGTAATTCAGCATGAGCTGCAAATTGCGGCGTGCATGATCAAAATAGGAAGGATCAAGGAAAAGACCAAGCAAGATAAACGCGCGGTCACAGATGTAATTATAAGAACCCGTGGAGCGCTCCGTCCATTCGCCACATTCATCGCAATCAATGCCTTCCATCACGAAACGATTGATGTGATCAAGGTATTTCTGCTCTCCCGTGAGATGATGATGCATGGCAAGCGCAGAACTGATCACCCAGCGGTGATTAGGGGTGTGGAACCCAAGGTTGACCATCGCTTCCCCCGTGCGGTGCACGAGTTCAAGCCCTTTGGCATAAAGCTCGTCCTCAAGAGGGGTGTGCTGTGAGAGTTTCTGCATAACGAGCAGGGGAGGGTCGAGCGCAAGGCAGTTAAAACCTGTCTGCGAGGGGTCATGGAAGTTTGTCACGATCAGATCGGAAGAACCGTCTTCATGCAACCAATCGGCGTAGTAATCAAGACAATCCGCGGCATATTTCAAAAGCTGTGGGTCCTGATAGTGTTCGTGGCCGTCTGTGTAATACGCCAAAACGAAATTGGTATAAAGCCCGAGAATCGGACTTTCTTCAACCAATCCGTTCCAAATGAAAAGGGACTCGAGATGTCTTTTCTCGGGATCCATGCGAATGTTGTACGCATCAATAAGCGAATTCACATTGGCGGTCATCGATTTCTTAGCGTTTGAAATGTGGTTTTTCATATTGAAACACTCCCAAATGTTCAATTTTTTTCCATTCTACCATATTGGTTCGCATTCGTCAATGAAAAATCGACAAAAAAATTTGTTCTTTTTGTTGAAAAAATGATTTTTTTCGGAATGGATTTTGTTTGATTTGGCGAAAAAACGGTTTTTTCGGAAAAGCATGGGGAATTTTCTTTTCCCCATGCCGCTTACATCGTCACCGTACCGCCCTCATCTTCTCCTTTTTCGGTATCTCCTGCACCAAGTCCGAAACTGATCGTAATCGCATTATTCACTTTTTGCATAAGTACGTCATCAATATGTCCCATTTTTTCACGCAGGCGTGTTTTGTCTATGGTGCGGATTTGTTCAAGAAGGATCACGGAATCCTTGACAAGTCCGAAACGTTCCGCATAAACGTCGATATGGGTTGGGAGCTTGGTTTTGCCGAGCTGGCTTGTGATGGCAGCGGCGATCACGGTGGGGCTGTATTTATTGCCGACGTCATTTTGCACAATGAGCACAGGGCGAAGTCCGCCTTGCTCACTGCCAACGACGGGACTGAGATCTGCGTAATAAATATCTCCGCGTTTGATGGTCAAGTTGCTCACTCTTTCTTTTTATGGATTCGGAAGGCTTTTGCGCTTTCCGATTTTATTTTTTCCAGATTTTCATGTGTTTTAATCATAGAAAGCACAAAACAGCTTGTCAAAATATGACAAAAATCGCACGCAGTATGCCTTCTGATTTTATTTTATGGCAGAGATCTTATTTTTGACACCTTGACAAGAAACCATAAATTTCGCTTTTTTCCAACTTTTTGCACGGATAATTTTAGGTGATTTAAACAAAATATAAACAAAGCCTTTGGTGATTCCATGAGTAAATGTTAGAAAAATTGACAAAAAATGAAAAACTATTGATTTTTTTCGACGCACATGGTATAATAAGGTGAAAAGATATAAAGGGTTTCTATGCTATCTTTCTTTTAGAGTGTTCCGTTCTTTTATCGAAGAATTTACTATATATTGCTTTATGAAAAAAATTTTGGTTACGGGCTTTGAGCCGTTTGGCGCGGACAGCGTAAATCCGTCCGGGGAAGCGGTCTTGAAGCTGACAGATAAAAATGATTATACGCTTTTCAAAAAGATCTTACCCGTTACATGGGACGGGGCCTTTAGTGCGCTTTCCGATGCTTGGGATGAATTTCAACCCGATGCTGTTCTGATGGTCGGTCTTGCGGGCGGTTCTGATCGCGTTCGTATTGAACGCGTCGGTATCAATCTCCGCGGTGCGATCAAAGACAACAATGGTCTTTATCCCAACGGTACGCTTGATATTTCCGTCGAAACTGCAGTTTCGGAAAAGGGAGAAAATGCGTATTTTTCAACATACAACGTGAAAGCGATCCTTCAGGCGTTGAAGGAACGCGAGATCCCTGCCGTTTACTCTTATTCAGCAGGAACTTACATTTGCAATAACATTCTCTACTTGTCGCTCGAAAAAATGATAAAAGAAAAAAAGGATATGAAAATCGGCTTTATTCACGTCCCCTATGCTCACGGTCAACGTGAAAACACCCCCTCTTTGCCGATGGAAACAATTGTAGCAGCATTGGAACTTACGTTATCCCATATGTTTTAGGAGGATAGGATAATGAAGTGTATTAGAAGAATTGTAGCTGCGGCTTTGATGCTTTCTTTTGTATTTTGTTTGTGTGCATGCACACCGCCGCAGAAAGTAATTGATGAAGTTTATGCTTACTTAAACGATAAATACCCGAATACAGAATTTGTGATAGGAACGGTGGAACAGGATGCTGTTACCAGCGGTAAATATATCATTTCTGTTTATTGTAAAAACACAGATATCGACTTTGATATCTATGCTTCTACCTTGATTGTGACAGATAGCTATGGTGTTAAATATGCCAATGATATGATCTTTGATCAAGTGAAAGCTATTTTTGGTGAGAATTACGAAGCTGCTTGCATTGCGGATTTTCAGTGGGTAGACCTCTATGAGGACGGTTTTTCCGGTTACCGTTTCCGCGAAATGAGCAATACTGCGGATTATGATATTTGCGATGTCGAAAGTATATACCGCATCAAATTGACAAAAATGGCAACTGCTGCTGAAACAGTTTCCGTTATGAAAAATATTTTGCTCACGCTTTCTGAAGAAGGAGCTGATTTCAAAGAGGTTACATTTGAATTCGGCTTGGACGGCGACGTGATCCATTTTGCCACCAATACCTATTCTTTGATCACTACAGATCCTGCGATTTTGGAAGACAGAATTCTTTGTGCAGAAGCGCAATCCAGAGAAACCACGATGCTTTTCACCCAGCATGAGGAACCCAAAACTGTTACACACTTCATTGAGTCTGAAATCGTAACAGAAGATGTGGGCCTCGAAGAAACAATAGCAAATAATTGAATAACAAAAAAGGCTGTTGCTTGAAGCAACAGCCTTTTTTTGGCTTTTTTACAAAATAGAGGTGGAGAGCTACGAGCGGTTTCTTCTTTGCCTGATTTTCTTTTTTGCAAAACAGAAGTGGAGAACCACGCACGGTTTCTTCTTTGCCTACCGTTCTTTTTTGCAAAATGAAGGTGGAGAGCCACGAGCGGTTTCTTCTTTGCCTACATCTTCGTTTTTGCAAAATAGAGATAGGGAACCACGAATGGTTTCTTCTTTGCCTACTTTCTTCTTTTTCTAAAGAAGAAAGTACGGTTAAAAGAGGAAATATTTCTTGCGGAGTTTTTCCATTCTGGGGGAGATCTGCTTGAGAAGTGCGCCAGCCTCTTCGTCGCCGCAAGCGTATTCTTTCATCAGTCGGCCTTCTTCGAAGCAAACTTCGTCATGGATCGGGAAATAGTTTTCATAGAGGAACCAGCAGTATTTCATCATGCGCAAGGAGCCGAGCACTTCTACGTGATCTTTGATGTCCTGAATGGCTACATTGTAAAGATCTTTGACTGCGCCTACGATCTCATCGCGAGTGTTGCTGTGCGCAAGCACCATGGAGCGTGCGGAATGCCAGTCGTTGTTGTAAGCGGTGGAACCGTGGGTGTCGGTGTTGCCGACGATCGGTATTTTTTTGCCGCGTGCGCAGTAGTCGTGATATTTCTGGACTTGGAAGCCATTCTGTTGGAAATATGTAAGACCACCAAAAACTTCAAACGCATCGAAGGGTTGCGTTTCAAACATATAATCCGTAAAATCTTCCGGAACCTGATATACGTCACTGATCCAATAAGGATGTGCAAAAATGCCAAGACCATTTGCTTTTTTGATGTGATTGCAGATCCAAACACAGGACGCATAGGGGAATTTTTCTACGTTTTCGGGAATATCAAGCGTTTCTGCAAGCGCTTTTACCTCTGCACGGTACTGTTCTTCCGTCATCACGTCGGGGCATTCACCGTTCATGGAACGCCACTTGGGATCCGCGCCGCGATTGATGTATTGCAGAGAACAATCAAGCAGACCGTTAATGCTGTAGTCGCCAGCAAAGTTTACGATGTGAATATCATTGCCGGGGAGATGGACCTCTTCGCCGGGGTAAAGCTTCATATCAAGATCGAGATCGGCGTAGAAATTTCTTGTTTCCAAGGAAGGATAATATTTTCTGTGGTCGGTGATCGCCATGAAATCATAGCCGGCTTTGCGGTAATTTGCCGCTACGATAAAAGGGTGCTCTTTACCGTCAGAACGGGTAGAATGCATGTGCATATCACCCATATACGGATATCTGCCAATCAGGTCATTTTCGACCGCATAAACGGAAAGTTGAACGATGCGCTTGTCTTCCAAGATAATGCGGATATAATGCTCGCTCTCTTTTTCAAAGGTGTGCTTGATGTGGAAGCAACCGTCTTCTGCGGGTTTCATGACATAAGAAGCATAATTCTTGCGGTTCGGATAGGTTCTCGGATTGCCTTCCGTTGTGGTGTGAATGGCGATGGTGTGGTCTGCTTCTTTGTTGAAAGCGGCATGACCGCCGAGCGGCTTGACAGTGAACTCCACTTCTTTTCCGATGGGGAGAACTTTCGGGAAAATATCGTAGTTGATCAGTTCGCGTTTCATAAGTGCCATAAGAAAAACCTTCTTTCTTTACAAATTCTTACAATCGTATTTTATCACAAAGTACGCCGTTTGTAAAGCCCTCATAACATTTTCCTTTTGCGTTCATATACTGAACATCGTAGAAGCTTTTTTCTTCAGAAAGGAATTTTACTTATGGACCAAACCCAAAACGCAAAAAACTACGGCAAACTTGTCGTCAGCACCACGGCGGCATTCGGGGCGATCCCGATCCGTGACGCCTTTGTTTCCGTTCGGATCCCGAATCTCCAAAACGGTTCAGAGATCACACATATTCTTATGACAGGCCCTGACGGATTGACAGATCCGATCGAGATCGAAACACCATCCCCTTCGGAATCGTTGGCGCCGGGCGGTAAAAAACCGTTTGCGGAAATTGATCTGGAGGTTTCCGCGGACGGCTATTATCGCATCATCAATATGCGCGTGCCGATCTATCCTGGTATTACCTCCATTCAACCTGTTCGCATGATCCCCATTCCCGAAAGTGAGGACGGAAAGCAGTTTCCTAATGACACGATCATCATCAACGAAGGTGATGGCGGTCCAAATCTTTAAAAAGGGGGAGTTTTTATGTTAGGTAATTTTCCCGTGATTCCCGAAACGATCCGTGTTCATCTCGGCGCTCCTAACGCCTATGCCCGAAATGTGACCGTCAGTTTTCCCGATTACATCAAAAACGTCGCTTCCAGCGAGATCTATCCGACATGGCCCGAAAGCGCGCTGCGCGCCAATATTTTAGCTCAAATATCCTTTGCGCTCAATCGCGTCTACACGGAATATTATCCCTCCCGCGGCTATGACTTTGACATCACAAACTCCACGGCAACGGATCAATCCTTTGTGGAGAATCGGGATATTTTTGAAAATATCAGCGCCATCGTAGACGATATTTTCAATAATTACATCGTGCGTGTGGGCAACATCGAACCTCTTTTCGCGACATATTGCAACGGCACGACCACGACCTGCGAAGGTCTTTCCCAATGGGGAACGGTGGAGCTTGCCAACGCGGGACTCGGCGCTTTTGATATTTTGACGAATTTTTACGGTGATGACATCACGCTCGTCACCAATGCACCCGTGGAAGCGGTGGAACCTTCCGAACCTGAGATTTTGATTCGCCTTGGAACCGCCGGTAATGACGTGGCGTTTATTCAGCTTCGTCTTAACCGCATTTCTTCCAATTATCCTTCAATCCCGAAAATTCCTGAAGTTGATGGCATTTTTGGCGTGGAAACGGAGAACGCCGTGAAAGAGTTCCAGCGCATCTTTAATTTGACACCTGACGGTATTGTAGGCAAAGCCACTTGGTATCGCATACAGTTCATCTACAACGCCGTAAAACGTCTGAATGAATTGCAAAGTGAGGGCCTTCGCTTGGAAGATGTTTCCCGACAATTTCCCGAAGTTCTTTCTTTGGGTGATACGGGAAATAACGTGGAGCTGATTCAATATTTCCTTGCTACGGTTTCCACGTTTAATCCCGAAATCCCTGCGCCGGGATTCAGCAAAGTTTTTGATGAACGCACACAAAACGCTGTGATCGCGTTTCAAAATCTTTACGGTCTTGCACCGACGGGAACGATCGACGATGCCACTTGGAATTATCTTTACGATGATTATCTTGGTATCGTTCGCAGTCTGACACCTGAGCAGATTGGCACGGCAGTCATTCCGTTTCCCGGTAATTTTCTAAAGCTTGGCTCTACGGGAGATGACGTTTTTTTGTTGCAAGAATTTATCAATACCGCTGCTGCGATCTATCCCTCCATTCCCGAAATCCCGATCACGGGCGTTTTTGATGAAAATACGCGCGATGCGATCTATGCAGTGGAGGAAACTTTTGGCTATCCCATCAACGGCATTGTGGGCGCGGTGATCTGGGACGTTCTTGCGGATATTTATAACGATGTAGAGTCCGGCGCGGTGCGCGCAGAAGGGCAATTTTCGGGTTCGGAACTCGGCAATGGAGGAGGTAATCCATGATGACAAATGAAGAAAAGATGCGAGCGGAAATTTATGAGCTGCAAACGATGCTTCGGCGCATCGCACAGGCAGAGGGGTGGCAACCGATCTTAAATCCCGATGGAATTTTTGGAAATGAAACGCAGGAGGCGGTGCGCAAGTTTCAGCGCT
>JBGVIG010000153.1:0-1267 GCA_045122995.1 Eubacteriales bacterium
GCAATCGAAGCTCACGAAGCTGGCGCTGATGTTATGATTGTTACAAAGCTTAGAATGGGCGATGCTAATACAATGATGGCAGAAGGTGGTATCCAGGCAGCTGACAAGCCAAACGATTCTCCTGCAATTCACTTTGTAGACGCTTTCGGTGGCGGACACTTTGCTGCTAAAAAGGAACTTCTTTCAAAGCTTGTTTGTGACGCTCCTGAAGCTATTTTGTGGCTTTCTAACCTTGGTGTTGAATTTGACAAAGAAGAAGACGGAACAATGGTTACAACCCACGGTGGCGGTACTTCAAGAAAGAGAATGCACGCAGCTAAAGACTATTCCGGTGCTGAAATTATGAGAACTCTTCGTGACGAAGTACAGAATCGCCAGATTCCCGTTATCGACTTCACAGCTGCTGTTGAACTCATTCTTGATGAAAACGGCAACTGTGCAGGCGCTGTACTTATGAACATGGAAACTAAAGAACTTCTCGTTGCAAAAGCAAAAACTGTTATCCTTGCAACAGGCGGCGCGGGCAGATTGCACTACCAGGGCTTCCCGACCTCTAACCACTATGGCGCAACTGCGGATGGTCTTGTTCTTGGTTACAGAGTTGGCGCAAAACTTCTTTACGCAGATACTCTCCAGTATCACCCGACAGGTGCTGCATATCCTGAACAGATCTTCGGTGCGCTTGTTACCGAAAAAGTTCGTTCCATTGGTGCGAAGCTTGTAAACTCTGACGGCGAAGTATTTATGCACCCCCTCGAAACTCGTGACGTTTCTGCTGCTTCTATTATTCGTGAATGCAACGCAAGAGGAAAGGGAATTGAAACTTCCGATGGCGTTGGTATCTGGCTTGATACTCCCATGATCGAACTTAAGAACGGCGAAGGCACGATCGAAAAGAGAATTCCTGCAATGCTCCGTATGTTTGGTAAATATGGCATCGATATTCGTAAAGAACCGATTCTTATTTATCCTACACTCCACTATCAGAACGGTGGTCTTGACATTGACGCAAACTGCATGACAGGTGTTGAAAACCTCTTTGCTGCAGGCGAAGTTGTTGGTGGTATCCACGGACGTAACCGTTTGATGGGCAACTCTTTGCTTGACATTATCGTATTTGGTCGTGACGCAGGTAAAGCAGCTGCTGAAAAGGCAAAATCTGTTTCTGTTGGTGCTTTGACACTTGCACATATTGATGCGTTTGAAGCAGAACGCAAAGAAGCCGGTGTTGATACAGATGTTGTATCTCCCAAACTTCTTCCCACAT
>JBGVIG010000154.1:0-6854 GCA_045122995.1 Eubacteriales bacterium
CTCGGCGCGGCGGCAATCGTCACCACATGTGCACCTACCGCAAGATCAATGGCGATTGGGTGTTCCTTCCACCACCAGCCGATCTCCTCACTGTCGATACAAACCTTGACAGCAGTTGTGGCAAGCCCATCGAAAGCGAGCGCCCCTCTATACGGTTTATCCAACGTTATCGTTTTTTGCGCCCTCACAAGACCGCCAAAGAACGGCAACCCTTTGGAAACAAGCTCACCTTGATGCAGTTGCTCCACATTTTCAGCACCCTCAAGCACGAATTTGCCATTGCAGGAAAGCTGATGATCATCAAATTCCTGCCAACCGTCCACAGCACGCACGGCAAAATCACCGCACAGCCATGCAAACGGCAAGGATTGTTTCTCATTAGGTGTTATTTCAAGTGTCAAAACATCACCTATTTCCGACAGAACAACATTCTTTTGATCTACGATTTGCATTTTCGCGTTGGTGCGCAATTCGTCGATCGGATCGGAGAAAACCAGCTTCATCGGAGAAGAAACTTGATTGATTTCGATCACGGCGCGTAAATGCCCATTCGGCATAGCCGTCCATGCCACCAGCAACCGATTCTCATGAGGAAATTCGATTTTCCAAGAAGTTTGTTGCGGCACAAAGCTTACTGCTTTATCTGGTGCAACCTTTTTTTGCGTTTTTGAGGGAGGAGATATCAACATTCCACGTCGCGCCATTTCATTGATCAAGTCTTGCTCATCAGAATCAAAGCGGCAACTGTCGCAAGTCAACACTTTTTCATAAGCCATCGCACCCAAACAAAGTTTTCCATCTTTGAGATACGCATTTTTCAGCTCGCGCTCCTCTGTAAAATGATAGTGCATACCACTATCATAACAGTCTTCCACCAGTTTGAGAAAATCCGCGTTCATCCTTGCAGCTTCACTATCGGGAATTCCCGTGCCATCATGCAGATTGATTTTGGGAGCATGATGCGGCACATAAGCCGCCATCACGCCACGTGTCGGTGTGATGATCAAAACCCTTGGCGTCTGCCATGCGGCATTCAGAAGCGGTTCTGTGGAAGTTCGAATCTCCTCCAAAACGTCAGCAAAGGCTTCATGCCATGACAAATGCAGAGGAACAGACGGCGGCCAGTCACGAATCGCTTGTGCTTTTAACAAAAATTGTCCCAAATGAAGCACCACGCGTTCTACACCTGCTTTTGCAAGCCAACGCATATAACGCACCACGTCATCGGGTGCAACACCCCAGCCTGCACCACCCATGGCTTCGGCAAGACAGCCCTCTCTTCCCTGCTGTGCCGCAACGGAAAACAACAAATACGGGAAGAAATGATTGCCATGATAGCGCTCTAACGTATCAATAGCAGGCAGCGAAAGACCTTTGAGCTGCGTGAAGCAAGAACCGCTGAACATCAATTGAAAATACGGACTTTCCTCGCCCTTGAGGTGTCCCGTGAACAATTTTCCATGCGCCTCACACCACTGCAAATACGGCTGGTAGAAATTACGCGCGATCAGATCTCCTGCCGTTTCCCAAAAACGAATCTTAAATTCGGAGTGCTCCGCTTCCGCATCAAAAAGCTTCCACAACTGCGCGCAAGGAGAAACACCGTATTTTTCTATGTAAACAGTTTCAAAATCCGCACACCACGGCACAGCGCCCTCGGCAAACAAATGACCGGGAAAATAGTCCACTTCATCGCAAAAAAATCCCGTCACATAATCAAATGCCTCTGCAGGAAGCTCACGAAAATACCGTTCATGCGTCAATTTCAAAAACGTATCCGTCGTTTCACGGCAAAGAGGGCTAACGCCCTTACTGCCACGCGCAACGACCAACTTATCCTCATGTCGACACAGAATTTTATCATCGGGAAGCAGCTCATTTTCATTCAAGTAAGCAAGACCCCAGCGTTTAGAGTCCGGGTGCATTCTGAGCACCTGACCGTCGGCGGTGCCCGAGGGCCAACCGTTTTCATCATAGATCCAAAATTCCAGATCAATCGACTTCGCATATAAAATGACCTCACCCACAACGCGAATAAATTCCGACGTCATATAATTCGGGTTTCCAGGATAAAAACGCGGGTGAAAAACAACGCCTTCGATACCGTGCTCTTTCATCTGCAACATCTGTCGGCAAAGCGGTTCCGTTTTTACACTGTCATTGATGGACCAAAAACTCAAAAATTTCATTTTTCGTTGCATATACGATCATTCCTTTCACAGACCAAAATTCTATGCAGATATATTAAAGTCATTATACCACAAAATCTCTGCATATGCAAAGCTTTTGCATGTTGTTGCTTAATTTCAGATTTTGATCGCACGCCGGACTTTATTGACAAACATCAGAAAATCATGATATAATGCAAATAAAGAGGAATAGTTTTCTCCTTCAAAACGTCATCACAAAAAGGAGTGTTATCATGATTCTCGCACAAAACAGAAACTCTCTCGCTTCCGTTTATCTGTCGGCAAAGCAGCTGTCCGATCGCAACAGTACAGCACTCTATGCGGCAAAAGAGCTTCGCTACTATCTCGACCGCATGACCTGCGCCTCTTTCCAAATCGAAGAAAGTAAATCACCTGCACCGGGGATTTATATCGGTGATATCGCCGGCATGGATACTTCTGATCTTGGCGAGGACGGTTTTCGTATTGTGACTGATGATGACCGACTGTGTATTGTCGGCGGAAACCGAGGCATCATTTACGGTGTTTATGAATTTTTAGAATCCCTTGGATGCCGTTTCTTTACGAGCAACTGCGAGAAAATTCCAACCATTACCGATCTTACCATCGGTGACTATGATATCAGACAAGTCCCTCGTCTTGAATACCGCGAACACAACTATGCCGATGCTGTGCAAAATCCGCGTTTTTCCGTTCGCTGCCGTTTCAATGGTTCCCATCATCGCATTCCTGCACGGATGGGCGGTTATATGCCGTATGCATGGTATGTGCATACCTTTGAAAAGATGGTGCCAACCGCCGTTTACGGAGAAACACACCCCGAATACTATTCTCTCATCGATGGCAAGCGTGTTGTCCGTGACGGTGGCAGAACTCAGCTTTGTCTGACCAATCCCGAAGTATACGAGATCTGTCTTGCTTCCGTCAGAAAAGCACTCCTTGAACACCCCGAAGCACGCATCATCTCCATTTCTCAAAATGACTGGCACCACAGCTGTCAATGTGAAAATTGTCTTGCCGTTGACCGTGAGGAAGGTTCTCCTTCCGGCACGCTCCTGCGTTTTGTGAACCGCATCGCCGAAGCGCTGGAAAATGAATTTCCTAACGTGATCTTCGATACGCTGGCATACCATTATACTCGTCCCGCTCCCAAATATGCGAGAAACCGCAAGAACGTATGCGTCCGTCTTTGCTCCATCGAGGCGTGCTTTGCACACCCGTTTGAAACGTGTGACGATGAAACCCGTAATGTTATTCGTCCCGACGGCTCCAAAGCAAGCTTCCTCACTGACCTGCGTGATTGGGGCAAGATCTGCGATCGTATGTATATCTGGGACTACACGACCTGCTTTGCACACTATCCCACGCCGCACCCGAACTGGCGTGTGCTTCAACCAAACATACAAGCGATGGTGAATAACAACGTGCGCGGCATTTTTGAGCAGGCAAACGGCGCATCCCGCGGCGGCGTCGATTTCAACGAATTGCGCCTATATCTGATTTCCAAGTTGCTTTGGGATCCGTGGTGTGACGTTGAGCGACACAAGCGTGAATTCATGGAATACTTCTATGGTGATGCCGCACCCGCGCTGATGGAATATCTCGACCTCGTCTGTGTTACAGCGGATAAAGAAAATATCCACGTTGGTTTCAATGATAATCCTGTACATGGATTCCTTCGTGAAGAATTGCTCGATAAATACGACGAACTCTTCGATCGTGCGGCAGAAGCCGTCAAAGGTGATCCGCTCCGCTTATGGCGTGTGGAAAAGAACCGTCTTTCTATCCGTTATGTCCGTATCAAGCGCGCATCGATGCTTCGCGGCGAATACGATCCCGAAACGATCAATCAATTTTTCTCCGATTGGCGTGCATATAATCTTTCGCGTCTTGATGAGTGGGCAAATATCGAAACCTCGCATCGAGCATTCATCGAAGGTAAGTGGCGCGGCGTCGAATATTTTGAACATTGGACCGGAGAAGAACAGGAGCTTTTCTGATCTTCTTATCATATAAAATTCTTTCACACATTTGCTTCATGATAATACCATAAAAATTTATTACAATTAGAGAGGTAAGAAAAATGAGTAGTTTTGAAAATCTCAGAATCGTTGACAATTTCTATCAGACATCGCTTTATTTCCCGATGCCGACTGTCATTATCAGCACACTTTGCGAAGACGGAACAACAAATCTCGGCCCGTATTCCCTTGTTCAACCCTATTACGTAGCAGGCAAGGATTATTATGCTATGCTTCTCTGCTGCAGAAATTCTTCAAATACTGCGCAGAATATCCTTCGCAACGGAAAATGCACGCTGAATTTCATTGATGATAAACCGGCTACGTTTAAGGAAGCCGTAAAGCTTTCCTGGCCCGGTGATAAACCGTCTGAAAAAATGCCTAAATGCAACTTTAAACTTGAGAAAAGCATGCTTGAAGAAGAAACGGGGGAAACACGACCGATGGTATTGACCGATGCCATCGAAGCGATCGAATGCACATGGATGCGTGAGCTTGACGGCGCAGACAAAGACACAGCCGGTGAGCTTAACGGCTATGAAGGTCCCTATCACGATTTCAACGGCATCACAAGCAAATTCGGTGCGCATTTCATTCTTCGTGTCGATAAGATCTTAATGAAGAAAAAATACCGCGATGCCATCATCAACGGTGTCCGCGCAAAGGATTTCCCACCTCTGCCCGTTGACTACGGTTACCGCGATTCTAAAAATTTCTGGTTCCACAGAAAAAGAAAAATGAGAGCAGAGCTCCTACAAATGCGCAAGGCTTCTCTTGAATCTGTTCGCTATGCGGCAGACCGCGCCGATGACAAGATCAAATTTACCGATGATGCGTTAAAGACCGTGCTTGCCGTACCGCGTGTATTCCTGCCGCTCGTTCTGAAAGGCTGTGTGGATTGGGCAAGAGAAAACGGTGTGGAACTGATCACTGCCGAACATATGCAAATCATCAACGATAAAAGAGCCAAAGAAAAAAACAAGAAATAAGAATGCGTAAAAAGAGGTATCGAATATGCACAAGTTTAAAAATCCTATATCCCCTTTTTCAGCCCCTGACCCTTTTATGACCTTTGATCCCGTTACGGGGTATTACTACGCTCTTTTCACACGTGTTACAAAACTTGAGCTTTTCCGAAGCCGCCACGCAGGATCGATCGTCACCGACGGTGATTCTCGCATCATCTATACACCAAATGGCGAACGTGACGGCATCTGGGGTGACATTTGGGCACCTGAAATGCACCGCGCACCAAACGGCAGATGGTATATCTACACCAGCGGACGCATCAAACCGCAGCCAAGCCAGAAACGCATTTTTATCATGGAAGGCCCTGCAGAGGATCCTTTTGAGGGAGAATGGGTTTTCCGAGGTATGCCCTCTCCCGATGTTTTTTCCATTGATCCCAGTGTCTACACTGCGAAGGACGGCATACAATATCTCTGCTCTTCCCGTGTTGATCCGAAATATGGACAAGTACTTGATATCTGTGATCTTATAAATCCTTATACATGCGGAAAAAACAAAGCAACGATCGCACACGCAGAACTTGATTGGGAGCTTGTTGAACCTTATGTTGGCACGTGTGCCATCGTTGAAGGTGCTTTCTTCCTCGAACGCGGCGATAGGCTCTTCATCATCTATTCCGCTAACGGCTGCTGGTCGGACAACTATTGTCTTGGTGTACTGGAGCATACGGGAGGATCGCTTTGTGATGCTGCCAACTGGAAAAAACATCAAAAGCCGCTCTTCGTGCATGGAAATGGTCTTTACGGCCCCGGACACGCCTCATTTTTCAAATCTCCTGACGGAAGTGAAGTCTGGTGTGCTTATCACGGCATGATGGAGCACAATGAAACCGCCACCGCCGCTCCGCGTTATTTCAATATCCAACCTGTCCACTTTGATGACACAGGATACCCTGTCATGGATCTGCCCACAGGATATGAAGCCTATCTTTCCCCACCCTCAGGAGAAAAAGAAGATTAATTGTATACAAATATTTGAAATTCGTTGTGCATACGCGATTGCAGCAGAGCAAAAAGCTCGCGCGACTTATGATAATATCCTGCGCCTTGTGGACGATCCCGACGTGCGCGATCCGATCAAATTCCTTCGCCAGCGAGAGATCAATCATTTTCAACGCTTCGGCGAAGCGATCCCAACGATCTCAAACAAAACGCCTCTAAATTTACCGTACATAGAAAAGCACCCGTATAAAACGGGTGCTTTTTGATATTATACAGTAGCGTTATTACGAATCAGACGCAATTCTCCTTTTTTGAAACGGGAAATAAAATCCAGCTCGTCCTTGATCGGTTCGGATGATTTCATGCCACTCAAAAGCTTTTGTGCTCCCGCGTGATGATTATCCGTTCCCGAAAAAGCAGGCAAGCCGTAATTTCCAGCATATTGCTCCGCCATATCATTCTCAAACGGCGTGCGGCAAGCATTATAAACCTCTACCCCATGCACATGTCTGGGAAACAGACGGATATGATCGATATACGCCGCTTCACGAAACGGGTGTGCATGAATGATCAAAGCACCGGCTTCGGAGAGATAAGAAAGCTGTGCGGAACGTTTCATATTTTCAATTTCAGGGTGCGCAAGGAACCATTCTTTATCCAGTCCATAGATCAAA
>JBGVIG010000155.1:0-4142 GCA_045122995.1 Eubacteriales bacterium
CGTTTGGTGTGTTCAGCGTTGTCGTGATCGGCACGCTCTTTTTGAGACTGTTCGGCGAGGAACGTTGGATGTATCTCACAATGTTCTTTGCGGCATTGCCGATTATCGCGGCAATTCTTTTTATGCTTTCGCCAATGCCCGATATGGGCGCAAGTGAAGCTTCCTCAGGCGCCGCAAAAAGTGGAAAAAGAACGGTTGGCATCGCTTTTTGTGTTGCTTGTATCTTCCTTGGAAGCTGTGCAGAAAATGTGATGTCAAACTGGATCTCCAGCTATATGGAAGCTGAACTTGAGATTGATAAAGCACTCGGCGATATTCTTGGTGTGGCAATGTTTGCGATCCTTCTCGGTATTACGAGAATCTCTTATTCGAAATGGGGCAAAAACATCTGTAAAGTGTTGTTTGTCGGTATGCTCGGTGCGGCAATTTGTTATCTTGTTGCCGGTCTTTCCCCATATACGATACCGGCATTTATTGCGTGCATCTTGACGGGCATTTTCACGGCGATGCTTTGGCCCGGAACGCTTATCATGATGGAAGAAAAAATTCCCGGTGTCGGTGTTGCCGCATACGCTTTAATGGCGGCGGGCGGCGATCTTGGCGCATCGGTGGCTCCGCAGCTGATGGGTGTGGTGGCTGACAATGTCGGTTTGCAGGCAGGAATGCTTGTGTGTTCGCTTTTCCCCATTCTGGGAAGCATTTTGATGATCGTGATCATGCGTTTTTTCAAGAAAAAGAAAACTGCATCGGAAACGTTATGAGATGTGCGTTTCGCTTCGATATATAACAAGAAAGGAGCAGGCATTGCCTGCTCCTAAATATTTATAGTCAATTTATTTTGTGATTGTGATCTTTCCAAAATATTCCGGTCTGTGGAAATCGGGAGCAGGAGCAACAATCGGTGCCCAGGAACCGAAAGGTGCGTTTGCATTCTCATCACATTTATAGAAATTACCCATCATTACGGTGGTTTCATTGATGTCGGAAAGTCCGAAAACCTTTTTCAAAGATTCTTCGGGAACAAAAACGAAAACTTCCCAGCCATCATCGCCAATATTTACAGACACGGGGAAGCGCTCAATGCCAAGAGCATCTAAAAACACACGTCCGTGTCTGCCTTCGCCATAACTCATGAAAGTAACGCCGAGACTATTGGATTCAATGTTGAGGTAGTGAATATCTTCTACGCCTGCATCATGCATACCGAAGAAAAACTCCATGCAGCTATCCATGCAAACCATGCCGTCAAGCTGTTTTTCTTTGGAAACGGGATTTTTCTCCTCGCAGAAAAGATGAATATAAAGTCCTGCTTTCTCATCGTTTGTTTTTGCATAGACGAGCTGACCGTATGTCTTGTAAGCACGTTCCGCGCCGCCCCACACGTAAGAATCAATATTTGCACGCTCAATATCGTGCCAATCGGCGGGGACGGTATTTGTCATTTTGAGATTGTACTGTTTCATGATGGCGTTCCTTTCGGTAAATAAAAATTGTGTAATCAGTATAACATCATTCCGTAAAAGTGTCAAGATTGCCGCTCGCTGAATCTCATCGCGGAATATGCGACGAATTCAACCTACGGTAGACCGATTCAAGAAACTCCTTCAAAAATCATATTGCGGCTTACTGAAAAAAGTTGTATAATGGAAATATAAGAATAAGATGGACGTTTGAATTTCCAGTGAAAGCGATTTTTATTTTTGCCGCTTAGATTGAAGGTGACTTTTGATGAAGAAAATAATCGTGATCGGTTGTCCCGGTTCCGGAAAAACGACCTTCGCGGAGAAGCTTAAAGATAAAATTGGGCTACCGTTATTTTACCTTGACGCCATTTGGCATAAATCAGACAGAACACATATTTCAAGAGAAGAATTTGATGCGCGTCTTACCGAGATACTTGCACTTGACTTTTGGATCATTGACGGAAATTACAGTCGAACGATAGAACGACGAATTTCAGCGTGTGATACGATCTTTCTTTTTGATCTGCCGACTCAGGTTTGTCTTGACGGCGCAATCTCCCGTCTTGGCAAGATACGAAATGATATGCCATGGTGTGACACTGAGCTTAATCCGAATTTGAAAAGAGAAATCGAGGAATTTGGAAGCAGAAATTTGCCTGCGATATATGCGCTGATTGATAAATACAAAGATGGTAAAAAGGTTGTTATTTTTAAGAGCAGAGAAGAAGCGAATGCATTTTTAAATGGAGAAAATTTATGATATTACAAACAAAACGCCTCATTTTGCGCCCATGGCGTGAGGCTGACGCAGAAGAATTATATCAATATGCAAGCGATCCCGAGGTAGGTCCGCCTGCAGGTTGGCAGCCGCACACGAGCGCGGAGAACAGTCGCGAGATCATTCGCACGGTGCTTTCTGCACCTGAGACCTTTGCTGTTTGCTTGAAAGAGAACGGTAACCCCATCGGTAGCGTTGGATTTCATCGTAACGACCTTGCCGAGCAGGAAGACGAATACGAGCTTGGATATTGGATCGGCAAGCCCTTTTGGGGACAAGGGTTGATTCTCGAAGCATCGCGTGAGATGATTCGCCACGCGTTTGAAGATCTTGGTATGAATCGCATCTGGTGCGGATATTACGATGGTAACGTTAAGAGTCGCCGTGTGCAGGAAAAACTCGGTTTTGTCTATCATCACACAACGGAAGGCATTGAGCTGAAGTTGATGAACGAGATTCGTACAGGCCACGTGATGCTGATGACGCGAGAAATGTGGGAGAACATAAATGAAGATTGAAAATAATATTTTAAAACACTACTTGAAAAACGTATATTTCATTACAGGTACGGCGTATGCAGGCAAATCCACCATGGTGAAGATGCTTGCAGAACGCTATGATATGGTTTTCTGTGGAGAAAATTATCATATTGCGGTGTCGGACGTTGTGGCGACACCTGATGTGCAACCAGATCTTTGCTATCGGAGAAATCTTACGGATTGGAAGGATTTTGTCACCCGTTCGCCGGAGGAGTATGAGCGTTGGCTCTATAACTCGGGAAAAGAAGGCGCAGGATTTGAAGTTGCTGAGCTCATTTCCCTCTCAAAAGACAGAAAAGTGGTCGTTGACACGTGTATTCCCCTGGAGATGCTCAAGGAGATCTCCGACTATGATCACGTTGCCGTTATGCTTTCGCCGCAGTCGATGAGTGTAGAGCGTTTTTTTGACAGAAGTGACCCTGAAAAGCAGTTCCTTTTGAACGTCATTGATAGTTGTGAAAACGCCGAAACTGTGATGGAAAACTACCGCGCAGGGCTTGCGCGCATCAACAGTAAAGAGCATTATGATGAATATCAGAACAGCGGTTTTTTCACCATTGTGCGTGAGGATAACGGCATGGATACGAGAGATGAAGTTTGCGACAAGTTAGCTAAGCATTTTGGGTTAATTGAGTAATATTTATATGAGACATGCAAAGAAACGACAAGGCAAACGAACCTATTTAACTTCGGCGCAAGTTGCACTGAAGTTGGCAACCGAAATCATTGCGGAGCAGGAGAATACGAGCAAAAATACGATTAAATTGTCGAGCAACAATCGCTTGCAAAAAAATGCCGATACCTTAGTCAAAAGACCGTGGTATCGGCATTTTCTATTAAAAAACATTTTTACTTGCTTCAGTTTCCCCCGGGACCATCTCTGCGTTCACGGGTGTCGGGATCCTCAATCTTACCCTTGATATCTCAGGGCTTGGTAAGAGGCTTTTTTCTTTGGACTCTTGCTCTTTTTTCATATCCCTATTATCAGACATATCTTTCACGCCTTTCCGTGATTAAGTGTGCGCATTTTCAAACAATTCATTCAAATCATTAGTTGGCGGCAGGCAGCTGTGACCTCGGCACACGTAATAGGTGGTCTTGCCATTTTTGAACGGGTATTCTTTTGTGGGGGCATCTAAAAGGATGACAACCGCTTCGGGCGGGAATGCAAGAGGCAAGGTGGTTTTTCCTATCTGTTGATTGGAAACGACCGTTATTTTCATTGGTGGCTTTTTGTGTTCCAATAGAGCTCTCAAAAACATAGCGTGGTTTGTGGGATGTTGTGCTGCGCTTTGCGCGAGAAAATCAAGCTGCCGTTCCGCTTCTTTTTTGTATCTCTCCTCATCAGTAATAAGAGACAGA
>JBGVIG010000156.1:0-3858 GCA_045122995.1 Eubacteriales bacterium
CATTATACGTACCGCAAAGTTAATCGTAAAGGTCACAAACGATGCCATAGTCACCGCCGCCATGGCCGCCTGTGATGGATTCTTCCGTTTCTTGCACGGAAATATCATGGGATTTGCCGTCCTCAAAGGTGTAAACATGAATGGACGTCGCCGAAGCAAACGCGAAAAGCTCACCCTTCGTGCCGTAAATGCGGATATATCTGCCGCCCTCATTGAAGGCGTTCACGGAAAGAGTCGCTGTCACACCACTTTCAAATTCCATGTTAACGATCTGATTATCAAGCACGTCATTGTCAGCGTGGAAGACGCATTTACCGTAAGGAGAAGTCTTCAACGCTTCACGGAATTCTTCCTTGGTCATATCGGCATGCTTCGCCACAGAGCGCTTATAAATATAGATGCCCCAGAAATTATCGGGATTTTCGATATAGATACGCTCACTGTTATAACGGCAGGTATCCTTGATGGGACAAGTGCCGTCCGCACAGCAAACGGGCGCACCTTCAGGTGCATTTTCAGGACGGAAATACATGAGTTTTCCGAAGGAGGTAACCTTTTTGCAAGGCTTATCGATCAGCCACTGAATGATATCGAGGTCGTGACAGCTTTTCGCAAGGAGCATCGGCGTGGATTCCGCTTCGGAATGCCAGTTGCCTCTCACATAGCTGTGAGAGAAATGAACGTCACCGATTGCTTCTGTGCAATCCACAGAAACGATCTTACCGATCATGCCGCTATCCACAATGGATTTGACCCTTTTATAAAAGGGCGTGTAGCGCAAAACGTGGCAAACCAGCACCTTGACATCTTTCTCTCTCGCCGCATTGGCAATATCGGTACATTCTTTCACAGTCTGTGCCACAGGCTTTTCGAGAAGAAGATCATAACCAAGCTCAATAGCCTTCATCGCGGGACCGTAGTGGTCGTTATCGACGGTGGCAATCACGGCAAGATCCGCCAGCTTCGGAAGCGCCAAAATCTCTCTCCAATCTGTAAAGCACATCTCGTCGGGAAGACCGTATTCCCTTTGGAAATTGCGGCGCACCAGTTCTCTTGGCTCTGCCACCGCAACAACCTTGTATTTATCCGGCATCTTCTTCATTTGACCGCAATAGGTCATACCTCTGCTGCCCGCACCAATCAAAATCACAGAAATCTGTTTCATATCGTCAAACCCTTCTCTTATTTACTAAAGATTTTTATAAGTTTCTAAAACCACAAATACGGTGAAACGTGGAATAATTGCTATCATGGAAATTCGCCGCCCCATTCATCGCCGTGCGGCAAAGGAACAAGATATCGTCCCCTTCAATAAAGAAATCCGGATACTGAAATCCAACGTTACTTGGCTTTGCAAGCGCTCTATGATCAATAAGATCTTTCACAATCTCCCATTTTTCACAATCCTTAGAGCGCATAAGCGTTAAAAGACGTCTATCATAAAGAGCTTCCAAATCTGTAATGCGACAAATGATCGTATAATAATAGCCACTAATATCGTCATATCGAATCATAAATTTCGAATGATTACCGGGAAGCTCAATGGCGTGATCATAAATCAGCGGCGCTTCCGGATCCTCTGTGTTCACGCGATACGCGAGAACTTTACCAAATTTTTCTTTGGTTTTTGTCATATCGTAGCGCATGATATTGTAAAGCTTGCCATCAGGAAGAACCACAAGTGTTCCCTCGATATTACCCGCACTCGGTCCTTCCGCAACGCCCTTCCACGCAGGATCATACGGTGTGGGTTCAGAAAAAAGCCAAACAGACGCGTCCAAGGGGTCTGCATCTTCCGGAAAAGAACCAACCATCGCCGCGTGTGTACCAAGCGCCCATGCACCCCACTCCATCGTGTGCCAAACACGTCCGGCAAAGGTCACGGGAGGCTGAGGATTTTTATGAACGCCTGCGCGATCGCATTTGCATGCGCCACGCAAAAGCACCGTCGGAACGGTAAATGTCTTGCCGCCATCATCGGAACGCCCAATCAAAAGATCACCGTATTCCGTAGAACAAGAGATCATATAGAGCGCACCTTTATGAATAAACATTCTGCCCCAGAAACAAGGATACAATTCCGAAACGTAATGCCATGTTTCCCCATCGTCATCAGAGCGGAAGATCAGCGTCAGATTTTGCGGAGCATTACCGCGGAAAATATCCATGGAAGCCAGCAGAAAGCCCTCTGGGTGACGAATGATGCAAGGAGAACAAAGATATCTCCCCGAAAAAGCATATGCTTCATCATTCGGGTTCAAATAGTTAACCACGGTATCCCCGACAGCTTGCCCTGTTTTCACAAGACGGGGTCGGCTGTATTTTTCACCCGCGCGGACGGTGATCTCATAATCCACTTCTGTTTCGAGATCAGTAATATCACATTCCGTGCCAAAAACAGTGATGATTCTCTCTTCACCCTCTGCTTTTTTGCAAGAAACCGTATAGCTATCCGCACCTGCGTCAGGCCATTCTACGTGAACGGCATTTGCGGTGGGTGCAAGACGGCAGACGTAGATCCCACCGTTTTCCGTAAGCGGCGGCAAATACGGGTGAAAACTCCAAGAAGTTACGCCTTTCATAGTGTTCTCCTTTTATTCCATAATGATTTTTTTCATGTGATCTGCCATAAGGTCCATCTGACGCACACAGTCCTTTTGGTAATCGGTCAATTCTTTTTCACTTCTTACACGCGTGAAAAGACTTGAGAGCGGCAAACCTTCGATCTCTTTTAGGTGGAATTTTGCCGTCACAGGATAAGCCATCTGCTCTGTGAACGCCGCGGTGCCAAGGAAGCCTTGCAAAAGATCCGCTTTTTCAGGATATTTTTCAAAATTTCTGCAAAGCCAAACAAAAAGTTCAGGGTGGAAATTCGCCATAACGCCACAATAGCCAGCACCGCCTGCACGCAAGGAAGCAAGGAGCGTTTGTCCGTTTGCATTGAGAAGACGCATCGGCGTCCCCTCCAAGATCTTCACACGGCGTGTGATCACATCCGCATCACAGCAAGTATCTTTCATAAAATGAAAACGTCCGCTTTCTGCGCAAAAACGAAGCATCTTGTCACTCACAAGACGTTTATACGGACGAGGACATTCGTATACACCAAGAGGCATTTCATCTGGAAGATTTTTCATCAGATATTCCGTATCGGCAATCCACGCGTCCTCGGACGTATTTGGAATATCCATACGATTGGATATGAAAATCAACGCATCGACACCCTCTGCCGCAACCGCATTCAATTCCGCAATTTGTTCATTTTTATCATAAGAAATGTGACCGGAAGCCACAACTTTCATCGGCGCACGTGTTTTATCGGAAGCGGCAAGTTTATCTGCCGTCGACTTCACTTCCCTTGCGATCTTTACGCGATCCGCACGGGAAAGCTCAAAAATCTCACTCGATTGACAAACGGCAAAAATACCATCGCACCCCATCTGCCAATACCATTCCGTCAGCGCACGTACAGCACCGAAATCGACACCACCGTCCGCTTGAAACGGTGTCACCATCGTCGGATAAGTTCCTAGCATTTTAGGTTCCATAAAATATAAATCCTTTCGGTTTTTCTTTTATTATATATTTTATAAAAAGCATTGTCAACATTAAGAAAGAAAAACACCGATTTTCCAATCGGTGTTTTTAAAATCATTTTATTCATAAGAAAAATAATGCGGCTCTGCCTGCCATGCCTTGCCGTCCCATTCGAAAAAGAGTTCGGAATAGTTTCCCTCCAGGAAAAGAGGGAGATAAAGATCAAAATTGGGAGAAAGGCTATCCGATTTCACGAGATCTTCTTCGTTCATCCAAAAAACAGAACCTTCCTCCGTTCCCTCCTTCAAAGAACCCGAAAAC
>JBGVIG010000157.1:0-2025 GCA_045122995.1 Eubacteriales bacterium
ACGAAGATTGCAAGTACAATAATCACGGTTGTTGCCAAAGCGACAATATTGTGATCGGCGAAGAAAACGACTGTGAAACCTTTGAAGATTATCACGAAGAAGCGGAGTGGAAAACTCCATTTTGGAAAAGAATGTTTGACTGTGATACCGAAAAAATCGCCCGTGTTAAATTTTACGGGAAACAAATTGAAGTACACGGAAGAATATTTTTCGTTGAAAGCAAAAGCGATTACGCAACCGTTACAGACAAGGAAACGGGCTTATCATGCGGCGAATTTCACAAACTCGATGAAGAAAGAGTTAAAAAAATCAATGAAAGGGCAAAACGCTGGTATCCGCTTGAAACACTCCCTATCGCACAGCTTGATTCAAAAACAAGGAAAATTATTTTTGAAACCGAAGGAGAGGAAAGGAGCGAACCATGAGCAAAGAAAAACAGATGGTCGAGGAAATGGCTTGGAATTTATGCGACATACCCAAGCATCCGAGTATCAAATCATGCGAAGAATGTGGGAGTAAGAATTGCCATGCGACCTATTATGCTGAAAGAGCAATCAGCAAAGGCTACCGCAAGCAGAGCGGGTGGATCAGCGTAAACGATGACACACCCAAAAACGAATTGGAGCGTGTTTTGGTTTTGCTTGAGGATAATGATATTACTCATACGATCGGTACACATAAGATTGACACCGATAGATTTGTGAACGGCAAATGGGCGAGATGGGGTAAATGGGTTACCCATTGGGCACCTTTGTCCGATACGCTGAAAGGAGAGTAATATGCCCTCATTCCATGACGTGAAGCATGAAACCATTGATGATCTCGTCAAAATTACGCGCCATTGCACCGGGGTTTGTGACAAGCATGATTGCCCGCTTTATAAGCATAGCAATCCCACGTGGTGCTTGGCTATGAATATCAAAGCATTGCTTGATCAGAGTGATGCGACCGACACAAATGTCGGGAACAAATGAAAGGAAGTTAAATTATGGCAAAAGCAAGAAAAACACCAACCGCAGAACAAAAGCAGTGGATGAAAGAAAACGGTTATACCGAAAAGCAGATGGATGCGTTCTGGCAAGAGAACATAGAAACAAATTTTGTTATTCGCAATTTGAACAATCACGGCATGAGCTGGCGCGATATGAACCTGTCGTGTGTATCGCAGTTGCCTACCCAAAAGGAACGCGATCTTGAGACGTTGCGCAAAAAAGAAGCAGAGGCACACGAAAAAGCGGAAGCCGAAGCGAAGGCAAAGGCAGAAAAAGAGTATTATCATGAGCATTTCGAAGAAATCATGGTAAAGAAAATCACCGATGGCGAAAAGCTTACAGAGAAGGAGCTTTCTGCAATTCGCGATTTTGAGATCGACCGCGAGGAAGGAGAAAACCGCCGATGGACGCGAACGGTAACATCCATTCTTCAAATGTGCGATCGGTATTTCGCGCTGGAATGGGAAGAAGGACTTACCGAGTGTCAAGAAAATGAGTTCTACAATCAGCCGTATGAGGTCATGAAAAAGACCTATGAAAAGACCGTAACAATAACCGAATGGGTAGAAGTCGAAAGTGAGGGTAACACATGAAAAAAGCATTCACCATCATTCTTGCACTTATCATCGTGATGTTCTGTGTGATCAGTTGCACCGTAGAGCTCGTTTCTGAGATCCCGCTTGACGTGGATTTCGTGGCGGCATACGACACGATGGAGACCGCCCATGAATACGTGTGGGATTGGTATCACATGGATTATAAGCTTTTGCCCGTTTCCAAAAAGGTGCATTATGAAGCTATTTACAAGGTCAAATATTTGATCACCTATGCCGACGGTAGCGAGAGGACCGAATGGCGCGAGGTGGAAAGGATGACCTATGAAGCCGCAAAGAATGAGCTCGGCATGATTGAGGAAAGCGAGGATATGGAATGACGCGCTGCAAGTATTATCGAGAAACATTCCGCAAAGAAGTATTGCTTTATGGGCATACTGCCGTTGACGTCAGATACGGTTATTGCCACGGCACACGAG
>JBGVIG010000158.1:0-2932 GCA_045122995.1 Eubacteriales bacterium
GTGCCTTTGCATAATATTTTGCATGACCAAGGCATGAGCTATTTCAATATTGCTTATAACATTTTTACAACGTTGTATGTAGTTTCTACTGCAGGCTTGCCTACAGCAATTGCGATTATGGTTTCCGGTACACAACGGAATTCTGCAAGAAAAAAACAAATCGAACGAATTTTCCGTGTTGCCTTGACTGTGTTTTTTGTTTTGGGCATCCTTGGAACAGCATTTATGTTCTTTTTTGCAAAGCAATTAGCGATTTTAATGGGGAGCGAAGCTTCGATGCTTTGTATCATGGCAATTTCTCCCACTTTGTTTTTTGTTTGTATTTCCAGCGCCATTCGCGGGTATTTCCAAGGAAATCAACACATGCTTCCGATTGCAATCAGTGAAGTTATGGAAGCAATTGGGAAATTTGCGATCGGCATTGTTCTTGCTTATTATGCGCTTTCCGTTGGAGAAAGCATTGAAACGGCGGCAGCTTATGCAATTTTTGGCATTACCATCGGCGTTGCGGTCGGTATGGTCTTTTTGCTTATTTCCAAAGCCTTGTATCGCGCAGATTGCGATTTAGACGATTCGTCTGATGTTGGCGAAGTATCTTCCAGAAAAAGTATTTTTAAGCAAATGATTAGTATAGCGGCACCGATTACTTTGAGTTCGCTTGCGCTTAATCTTACGGGAATTATTGATAGTTTTTCAATTATAAATTGTATGAAATCATATGCTTCTGAAGAAGTTGCAGAAATTGCATATGGCAATTACAGTACCTTAGCAGTAACAATGTCACATTTGCCGTCGGCTTTTATTACGCCGATTGCTTCCGCATTGACACCTGCTTTAGCAGCAGCATTGGCTGCATATAAATCCGTGCAAATGGAGGAAGAACAAAAGCGTAGAAAAGAAACGGTTTTTCGTGTTATGCATTCATGCTTAAAGATGTCTGCCATTATTTCTATCCCATGTGCAATTGGCATGTCGGTGTTATCAAAACCGATCTTGTCGTTGCTTTTCTCAAACGAGGCTTCTGTGGAACAAGCAGCTCCGTTGCTTTCCATATTGTCCATTGCGGTATTTTTCACAGCGATGCTTACAATCACAACATCAATACTGCAATCGCATAAATTACAATACAATCCAATTATTTCCATGGGCTGCGGAATCGTTGTCAAGATCATTTTGAATAATATTTTGATTCGAAATTCTGCCATTGGTGTATATGGCGCACCGATTGGGACATTAGTCGCATATTTCGTTATGGCGTTTTTCAATTTTTGTTTCGTCATCAAACATGTTGGGATTCGACCGACATTTATCAGTAAATTTGCCAAACCGTTTATTGCAGCAATCTTGTCATCGTTTGTGACGGTTACAACTTATGAGTTGATCAAACGTAGTGGTTATCCCAACGTGGGAACTTTAATTTCTATTATTGCAACAGCGATTGTTTATTTCTTGTTATTATTTGCGTTCAAAACTTTTACTGCACAAGATGTCTTGGTTTTACCTAAAGGTGAAAAAATCTATAATGCATTGAAAAAAATTCATTTTATTCAATAAAAAATCAAATAGAAATTCGCGAAATGATAAAGAAGATCATTTTTGTGATTTCTATTTGATTTTTTATGGCGAAAATAAAAATCCCATCCCCAATAACTATATAAAATTTATATTTTATACAGTTCATCTTTCTTCACATCAGGTTCTTCGATTTGAATATTATGCGCTAAATTCGGCAACTCTTCCCAATTAAAAAGATTTATCCAAAATTCAGATGGGCGCCGGTTCTGCTTTGTGGTATTAGCTACGTCCTGGAACTGATACGATTTATAAAGTTCTTTCAAGATAGCAAGCATATCTGCACTATCCAAACACATTTTATGTGCTGTATCATCGCGGATCTGCCACTCGATTCTTATCCAAGAATTAGGACAAGCATAAATATTCTCTTTAAGCAGACCCGTCTTTCTATCTGTCATCTCAAGCTTTTTATCATAGACACGAAGCATTTTTGTAGATTGGTTCGAGCCTAAATAAATAAGACGCCTACTGCCACTTTGAATAGTACAAGTTACACCACCTGTACCACCGCAAGAAATACGCCCGGTATCTGTTTGATTATTTTCGCAATAATCCTTGAGATCATAATACAAATTAGGCATATAATCAATAAAATCATATGCAAAGTCAACACGCGTAACATGACCGGACGGCAATAAATACGATGGATCACGCAGCTTTCGATCAGGATCAAAGCCGATCTCTCGAAGCCATTGCAAACCAATACCCTTTACATCAATACGAACTTGAGGCACAACAAGATCAAAAATAGATGTATCAGGATTATAACCGTAAAAATAATACTTCCGGGCAAATACAAGAATACCATTAAAAGCAAACATGAAATTATCATCGCCGCAATAATGACACATATGCATTGTCTTAAATATGTCATCGGAATATAGATCCATATCTACACCGAGCCACTCAAGAACATTACGCATACATTCATCATTAAAAACCGCAGTATAAGCATCAAGGGCCATGAAAACAGCAGGTGAATGATCATCAACGTCACGAACGGTAATTACCTTACGTTCACAGTTTTGAAACTTCACCACGATTTCACGCATTTGATCAACTGAATACCGCGGAATAACTACATTTTCTTTATTCATATGTTCCCCCATCTCCGTTCCTTATCAAAAGAAACAATTTATTTACAATTTCATCTTATCATTTAAATTTTGATCTGTCAAGATAAATCTAAAAACCCCCAGTAAGTTTTTTAGAAAAAATAAAAAATTTGTTTAAATATCTAGAAACCCCTAGAGACCAAGATAAAAAACGCGCCTGCGGGCGCTGAAGATAGAAAAGAAAACCGTATTGCTCTACACATACTCCGCAAAGCTTCGTATGTTCCGAGCCAACACGGTGA
>JBGVIG010000159.1:0-2935 GCA_045122995.1 Eubacteriales bacterium
GAATATACGCCGAGCAGATTTTCCCCGGGAATATTCATAAACTGAGGAAGACCCGCGCCGCTACCGATAAATACCGCTTCAAATCCTTCTTCAAAAAGCTCATCAACAGAGAAGGATCTGCCGACGATCGCGTTTGTTACGATATT
This sequence comes from Eubacteriales bacterium, assembly GCA_045122995.1. Lineage (GTDB taxonomy): Bacteria > Bacillota > Clostridia > Oscillospirales > CAG-272 > QALR01. The sequence continues at coordinate 147 of JBGVIG010000159.1, forward strand.
AACGCCAAGCGCTTTGAGTTCATCAATTTCATTTTGAACAATTGCCTTAGGAAGACGGAATTCGGGAATTCCATAAACAAGAACGCCGCCTGCTTTATGGAATGCTTCGTATACAGTGACGTCATAACCCTTTTTCGCAAGACTTCCTGCACAGGTAAGACCGGAAGGACCGGAACCGACAACCGCCACCTTATGTCCGTTTCTTGCAATCACAGGTGCGGATTCTGTTTTATGTGTGCGATGATAATCAGCCACAAAGCGTTCGAGCGCGCCAATACCAACAGATTCACCTTTAATTCCGCGGATACATTTACTTTCACATTGCTTTTCTTGAGGACATACTCGACCGCATACAGCAGGGAGCAGATTTGTAGAGGTGATGATCTGATAAGCTTCTTCAAATTCACCTTCTGCAACCTTGGCGATGAATTCAGGGATTCGAACACTGACAGGGCAACCTTGTCTGCAAAGAGGATTTTTGCAATTCAAGCATCTTTTTGCTTCTTCTATTGCTTGTTCAGCAGTATAACCAAGGCAAACTTCTTCAAAATTTGTAGCACGAACTTTAGGGTCCTGTTCGGGTACAGGTGTTTTTTTGGGATTCATATTAGCCATGACGATGTCCTCCTGTGAGGCGACAGGTGTGATTTGCCTCTTCTTCTTTATAAAAACTATTTCTTTTGATCAGTTCGTCCCAATCAACTTCGTGACCGTTAAATTCGGGACCGTCTACGCAAGCAAATTTCGTTTTGCCACCAACGGTAACACGGCAACCGCCGCACATGCCTGTACCATCGATCATGATGGGATTCAAGGATACGATCGTTTTGATACCAAAAGGTTCGGTAACTGCGCAAACAAACTTCATCATCGGAGCGGGGCCGATAGCAAATACTTCGTCATATTCCACCCCTGATTCGATGAGCGCTTTCAATTTATTTGTTGTAAAACCTTTTTCGCCGTAAGAACCGTCATCGGTTGTGATATAAAGATTTGCGCAAGCATTTTTCATTTCTTCTTCCAAGATGACGATGTCTTTATTACGGAAGCCTGCAATCATGTCAACTTCAGCGCCTGCGTTATGAAGTGCTTTGGCAACAGGATATGCGATCGCACAACCGACACCGCCGCCGACAACAGCCACGCGCTTGATGCCTTCTGTTTCGGTGGGTTTACCAAGAGGCCCTGCGAAGTCAAGAATAGCATCGCCTTCGTTCAATTCTGCAAGCATTTTGGTCGATGCACCTGCAGGCTGAAACATAATGGTAACCGTACCTTTTTCACGGTCATAATCCGCAATAGTCAGTGGTACACGTTCACCGAGCTCGTCAATTCGGAAAATAATAAACTGTCCTGCCAAACATTTTCTGGCGACGAGAGGCGCTTCCACTACCATTTCAATTGTATTTTTTGCTTCATTCAAGAAGCGTTTTTTTATAATTTTATACACAGATAAGTCCCTCCAATCGGGTGGAAATGAATTTTTATTTGTTTATTATACCACCTGACAAAGAAGTTGTAAAGACTTTCATTGATATTTTTTCAAAAATTGACAATTAGTTTGAAGTGTGATAGAATATATTAAAATGTTGTATACAATAAGCAAGTTGATTTTTGGAGGAACTCATGAAAATAATTATCGGTGCAGGCAAAACCGCTCTTGACGGCTGGATAAGCACACAAGAAACCGAATTGAACGTGCTTAAGAAAAGCGATTTAGAAAAAAATTTTTCTAAAGAAAGACCAACCGTTTTTCTCGCCGAACATGTTTGGGAGCATATGACTTTTGAAGAAGGTCTCCTCGCCGCAAAGAACTGCTATGAATATCTGGAAGAAGGCGGCTATATGCGTGTTGCGGTTCCTGACAAAAATTTTCGTAACGAATGGTATCAAAACCTCGTAAAGGTTGGTGGAAACGGAGATCCCGCGCACCCTACATATACACATAAGATTGTATATGATTATAAGACTTTTTCTGAAATTTTTATGCAAACAGGTTTCGATGTGGAACTTCTTGAATATTGTGATGAAAACGATACTTTTCATTACAAATACTGGAACGAAAAAGATGGAAAAATAGGACGTTCTTTGCGATTTGACACAAGAAATCACGACGGAAAACTTGGTATGGTGTCCATCATTCTTGATGCTAAAAAAGCCAAAATTATAAAAAACGCATAAAAAAAGCCAACGGAAAAACCGTTGGCTTTTTTAAATAATTATTTTGCGTATTTTTTAACGATTTCAGCCATTGCATCAAGCTTAGTTTCCATATCAAGCGCAAGTTTGAGCTGTGTGCGTGCGCGTTCGAGGTTATGCTTATCTCTGTGTACCTGGAAATAAGTATCGCCATTGAGATAGTCACCGAGGAAACGGAGAACAAGTTCATAAGTCAAGATGAATGCGGACATAGGAAGAAGTTCGATTTCTTTTGCTGTGATATTTTTACCAACACCAGCAAGGAAGCCTTCTGTGTATTCTTCAAAAAGATCAAGACGGAGGTAAACCTTGGAAAGATCGGTTTCATCTTCCGCAGAGTTACAAGCAGCAAAACGAATGCTATCACCAAAGTCATAAAGAAGGGAACCGGGCATAACAGTATCAAGGTCAATAACGCATACGCCCTTATCGGTGCTGTTGTCAATCATAATATTGTTAAGCTTAGTGTCATTGTGAGTAACGCGAAGCGGAATCTCGCCTTTTGCGATCGCATCAACAATGATATGCGCAAAAGGTTCATGTGCTTTGATCACTTCGATGTCTTCTTTGCATTCCTTTACACGATCAAA
>JBGVIG010000160.1:0-1938 GCA_045122995.1 Eubacteriales bacterium
ACTTTATCATACTGTTTTTTCACATCAGAAAGCTCCACAAGAAGCTTCATGAGCGCTTCATCGCCATCGATATCAAAGCCTGTCAGCTCACCGATCAGCTGATAGAAAAGACCATCAGCAAGTGAGATCGCGATCTTTGCCTGCCCACAGCCAAGGTCGATCTTATCCACACGCACGTTTTTCACATAGAGATTTTCCGTCGCTTTTTCAAAGCATTTCGCCACGTCACCCGTTTTGGTAATTCCTGCGGCACATTCCCCGATCGTATCGTAAATACTGCGGCGAACCGGGTGATTGCGGTCAAGCGCATTCATAAAAGGCGGCAGGTCGACGGAAATTTCTGTCACGGGAAATTCCAAAAGTACAAGCTCCAAAATATGGCGGATATCATTTCGATCCAGTTCCAGACAGCTCACAAGTGCCACCGGCGCGCCATATTTTTCTTCCAAAGACACGGCAAGCGCCACCGCTTCCGCACTATCAGGGCGCGCAGAGTTGAGAACGATCACAAACGGCTTATGGATCGCGTGGAGCTCTGCCGCAATGCGCGCTTCGCTTTCCACATAATTTTCACGAGAAAGCTCACCAAAACTACCATCACAAGTGACAAGCACGCCAATGGTAGAATGATCGTTGATAACTTTTCTTGTGCCGATCTCCGCCGCTTTGTCAAAAGGCATACTCTCCTCCGCCCACGGCGTCATAACCATGCGAGGTTTATCGCCCTCAAAATTGCCAAGTGCTTCCGGCACGATGTAACCCACACAATCAATCATCTTCACTGCAAGTGTGGCACCACCCTCCAATGTTACCTCCACGGCATCATCGGGAATGAATTTCGGTTCGGTGGTCATGACAGTTTTCCCTGCCGCACTCTGCGGCATTTCGTCTTTTGCGCGTTGTCTGTCATATTCGTTTTTGATATTCGGAATGACGAGCGTTTCCATAAACTTTTTAATAAACGTAGATTTTCCCGTTCTCACAGGACCAACCACGCCGATATAAATATCACCGCCCGTTCTCGCCGCGATATCTTGATAAATATTGCTGTTTGCCATAAGTTCCTCCATAAATGCAAGCATTTTCTTCTCTATATGCTTATGCACCATGGACGGGTTTTACTACTTTTTTCTTTACGAAAAGAAAAAAAACGCCCACCTTTTCTTTACGAAAAGAAAAGGTGGGTCCAAAAGAAACGAATCATTTGTTGTGTGCCTCAGAATTTATTTCGCACAAACTTGCCTTGCGAAAAGAAAAGGTGGGTCCAAAAGAAACGAATCATCTGTTGTATGCCTCAAAATTCATTTCGCACAAACTTGCCTTGCGAAATGAAAAGGTGGGTTCAAAAGAAACGAATCGTTTATTTTATGTCTAAGAAATATTTTCACATCGGGATTCCAAAGGGACAAGTCCCTTTGGCAGGTCAAGGGCAGAGCCCTTGCAGGGTTTGGGACAGAGGCCCAATTCTCAAAGCACCTTGGAGAGGAATTCCTTAAGACGTTCGTCTTGGGGATTGCCAAAGAAATCTGCGGGAGCAGCTTCCTCTTTGATGTGACCTTCGTCTACAAAGAGAATGCGTGTGCCAACTTCTTTTGCAAAGCCCATTTCATGACTAACGATAACCATCGTCATGCCTTCATCTGCGAGCTGACGGATAAGATCCAAAACTTCACCAACCATTTCAGGGTCAAGTGCAGAGGTGGGTTCGTCAAAGAGCATAACGTCAGGATTCATCACAAGCGCACGAATGATCGCGATTCTCTGTTTCTGACCGCCGGAAAGCTTGCTCGGATATTCATCGCGTTTTTCATAAAGACCAATGCGGTGAAGAAGCTCGGTCGCTTTTGCTTCCGCCTGCTCTTTTGTCTGCAAGTGAAGCTGAACGGGTGCAAGCGTAAGGTTCTGCATAACGGTCATATTATTGAAAAGATTGAAGCT
>JBGVIG010000161.1:0-10168 GCA_045122995.1 Eubacteriales bacterium
ACTCCTTTCTTCACGCAGTTTAGCAATAATCATTCATTTTATTATAGCATATAAAATATCATAACGCAAGAAGCGGACAGGAAAAAATGAGATTTTTCTTGCATTTTTTATGAAAAGATGATATACTTTTTCGATATAGATATATCTTTTTGAGAGAGAAAGGTTTTTTATACATGATTTGGTTATTTTCAAAATGGTTTATAGAGAAAGATTCTTCTCTTACGGGAGAAAAAGTTCGTGAGCGATACGGCACGTTTTGCGGCGCTTTGGGAATTGCTTTGAATCTTCTTTTGTTTGCAGGTAAGCTTTTTGCGGGACTTCTTTCAGGTGCGATCTCGATCGTGGCGGACGCGTTTAATAACCTCACTGATGCAGGTTCTTCCGTGCTGACGCTGTTGGGCTTTAAGCTTGCGGGGCAAAAGCCCGATTCCGAGCACCCCTTTGGGCATGGAAGATTTGAATATATTTCAGGACTTCTCGTTTCCATGATCATTATTCTTGTGGGCTTTGAGCTTGGAAAAAGCTCTGTGGAAAAGATCATTACACCCGAGGAGATCTCTTTTTCTTATCTTTCGGTCGGCATTCTTGCCGTTTCTGTGCTGGTGAAGCTCTATATGGCGTATTATAACCGCGCTGTCGGCAAGAAGATCGATTCTGCCGCGATGCAGGCAACGGCACTGGATAGCTTTTCGGACTCCATTGCGACAACGGCGGTGCTTTTCAGTATGCTTCTTGCAAAGTTTTTCGATCTTCAGATAGACGCGTATTGCGGTCTTGCTGTGTCGGCGTTCATTCTGTTCTCGGGTTTTCGTTCTGCTAAGGAAACGATCAGCCCTTTGCTCGGTCAGCCGCCGTCCGCAGATTTTGTTCTTGAGATCGAAAAGATCGTGATGAATTCGCCTTATGTGACGGGTATCCACGATCTTGTGGTGCATGACTATGGTCCCGGCAGAGTGATGATCTCTCTTCATGCGGAAGTGCCTTGCCACGAGGATCTTTTGAAGATCCACGATTCGATCGACAATGCGGAAAAAGCGTTGAAGGAGCAGCTCCATTGTGAGGCGGTGATCCACATGGATCCTGTGGAAAGTGATAATGAAGTGGTTCTGGCGATGAGAGAAAAAATCTCCGCACTTGTGCAGATTCTCGATGAACGTATCACGATTCACGATTTTCGCATGGTCAGCGGTGAAACGCATACGAACGTGATTTTTGATGCTGTCGTGCCATATTCCGTTCCCATGACGGAAAAGCAAGCGAAGGCGAAGATCGAAGCGCTTGTGCATACGATGGATCCGCACTATTTTGCGGTGGTGGAAATTGATAAGTCGATGATTCTGTGATCATTTTTGCATAAATGGAAAGCGGGTGGCGAAAGCCACCCCTTTTTATTGACAAATTTTCCCTCGCAGTTTATAATAAAAGTAGGAACAACGTGGTAAAAGCAAGAAAAATGGGAAAGATAGACGATATCTTTCGCTTTCGAAAAGGGAGGTATTTTTATGCGTGATTCTATCACAAGACTTGTCAGTGCTACGATCTATCATTTCAAAAACGTATCTTACGGCAAGATCGAAATGCCGTGTGCCGTAGAACGTGACTATTCCTGTGACCGTTCGGAGATCCTCGGTATTTATGGGCAGAACGGTTCGGGTAAAACAACGGTTATTGATGCGATTTATTATGCCAAGGAGCTTTTATGCGGAAAGGCGCTTCCGCCCGAAGCGGCAAGTGATATTGCAAAAACTTCCGATACGGCAAGCTGTGAGATCTCTTTTTTCCTCGGTGACGAGGGCGAGGGAACCGTAGCCGAATATGCTTTCACGCTTCGCAGAACGGAAAACGGTGCATACGTCACGGCGGAAAAGCTTTCTTACCGCAACGTGACTGGCGGCAAGCTTTCGCCGATGAAAACGCTTCTTGCGTACGACGCGGAAAAATCCGGCGCATTTCTTTCTCCGAAGCCGAAATGGGCGCAATTTACAAAAGAGGAAGATGACGGCGTGGAGCTTGCGGTTTCCCGTAAGCTTTCGAAACGAAATGGTACTTCGTTTTTCTTTTCCGAGGATACGATCCTGCTTATTTTGAAAAATGCGGACATTGAAACCGCAGACGGAAAAGCACTCTCTTTGATTCTTCGTGGGTTGCCTGCTTTTGCGGCAGAGGGTCTTTTCGTTGTGAATTCCGATCATTCCGGTGTGATCGCGCTCGGTGCGTCCATGCCGTTTTCTCTCCATTTCGACGGGGACGAAAAAACACCCGATAATATGATGCTTTCGCTCACCGCGCCCTCTGTGCAGCCCATCGCGACGTATGAGCTTTTGCAGTATTCCGTCACCTCGCTCAATCGTGTGCTTGGCGCGCTGATCCCTGGCATGTATCTGGAGATCAAGGAATACGGCGGTCAGATGACCGAAGACGGAAAAGAAGGCATGCGCTTCGAGATGCTTTCCGTGCGTGGAGAAAACCGTATTCCGCTGAAAAATGAATCCGAGGGCATTAAGAAGATCATCTCGATCCTCAGTATCCTCATCGCTATGTATAATAATCCTTCCGTTTGCGTTGCTGTGGACGAATTTGACGCAGGCGTTTATGAATATCTGCTCGGTGAGCTTCTCGGTATTCTCAAGGAGAGCGGCAGGGGACAGCTCATCTTCACCTCGCACAATTTAAGACCTCTTGAGATGATCGACAAAAAAGACATCGTTTTTACCACTACGAATCCCGAAAACCGTTATATCCGTCTTTCGGGTGTCAGAGGCAGCAATCTTCGTGATATTTATATTCGCAGTATTCACATCGGCGGGCAGAAAGAGGAGCTTTACGGTTATACGAATCCACTGGAGATCGCTCGTGCATTCCGCCTTGCGGGGAGGGATTCGAATGGCAAATGAAAAGAAGATCATTCTTTTTCTTGTGGAGGGCTCCACGGATAGCACCACGCTTGGCCTTGTGATGTCGCGCCTTGTGGAAACGGCAGATATCCGCTTCGTTGTTTTGGAAGGTGATCTTTGTTATCGTTATCGAATCCGATCGGATAATGCCGCACAGGTCGTCATGCGTCCCGTGAATAATTTCCTCAAGCGATATCGCTTGAAAAAAACGGATATTATGCGAATCGTTCACGTGATTGATACGGACGGTGCTTTTATTCCGCCCGAGCGCGTGATCTATGGCGGCAATGAAAATGCGGGCTATCAAGCGGATTGTATTCTGACACGCTCGGTTTCCTCGCTCCGTGCGAGAAACGAAATGAAGACAGAATCTGCCCGTGTGCTGGCGGCGATTTCCACGGTGGACGGGATCGCATACTCGTTTTATTATTTTTCTCGCAACGTGGAGCATGCATTGCACGGCAGGGCAGAAACGGTTTGCGGCAGAGAAAAGCGTGAGCTTTCCGAAGCTTTTGAAAATACTTATGCCGATCACCCCGAGCTTTTTGTGGAGCTTGTCAAATCCCGTGGTGTGGCGGTGCGCGGCAGCTATCGCAAAACGTGGGAATATATTTTCCGTGGCATCAATTCGCTTAAAAGAGGCACAAATATCGGGCTTTTCTTCGACATCAAGGATATCAAAGAGGGTGTGGAAGAGGACATCGAATCCGAGGCAGAACCGCTTCAGCCATCATAAATTAACACCATTTCAAAGGATCGACAGGTTATACTGTCGATCTTTTTAATTGTAAACAATCTCTAAACTCGCAAAAAGATTTATATAAAACGCTTGACAAATTATATAATGCGCGTTATAATGAATTCGGAAATTCGAAAATACTGAAAAAGGAAAAAAGGAATGAAAAATGTATATTCCATCGTTTTATCAAGCGATGTTGTGGAAAAAATAGATAGACTGGCCTATGAAAACGGCACGAACCGCTCCAACATGATCAATCAGATCTTGGCGGAATACGTTTCGTATACGACACCCGAAATGCGTTTTCGGGAGATTTTTGACCGTATGCAGACCATGCTGACGGGCGGTACGTTCAAAGCACTTGAGCCTTCCGATACGATGCTTTCTTTACGCTCGGCGCTTTCTTATAAATATAATCCCACCGTGAAATACAGCGTGGAGCTTTACCGCGGAGAAAAGGACGCGGTGGGCGAGCTTCGTGTTTCACTTCGCACGCAAAATGCAGGACTCGTTCTCTGTATGACAGAGTTTTATGCACTCTGGCACGCCATTGAGGTGAAATATCGCGGAGAGATCCCGACATCTGCCGCCGACGGAAAATATACGCGCAAGTTGATCTTGCAAAACAGAGGAAAATCCGCAGAGATCGACCTTGGGGACGCGCTTGCCGCGTATATCAATACGTTTGACCGCGCATTAAAAACATACTTTTATTATTTGGATTCCAAAGCTGTGGGCGCCACAGCACTGGAAGAAATTTATCGTGCATATCTTGCGAGCAATCGTGTTTGGATATAATATTCTCATGAAAGGATTGGTAAAGCTATGAATCTTCAAAAATTCACACAAAAAAGCATCGAAGCTCTGCAAAATGCAGGGACGCTTCGCGCCACATACGGCAATAGCCAAATCACAGAGGAGCATCTTCTTCTCTCGCTGATTGGTCAAGAGGACGGCATCACTGCCGATCTTTTGCAAAGAGCGGGTGCTTCGCTCGATCTTTTGAAAGCAAAGCTCCAAGCGGCAGTAGAGGCGATGCCTCGTATGTCGGGCGGTGCTTCGGACGCAGACAAAATTTATATTTCCAGAGAACTGGAGAGCGCGCTTGCCGCGGCGGAAACCACAGCAAACCGCATGAAGGACGAATACGTTTCCGTGGAGCATATCTTGCTTGGTATCATGGAAAAGCCGTCCGATGAAGTCAAAAAGATCTTCAAAAGCGCGGGTCTGGAAAAGGGTGCTTTTGAAAAAGCACTGAAGGATATCCGCGGCAATCGCCGTGTGACGAGCGACAACCCCGAGGATACTTATGACGTTTTGAAAAAATACGGGCAAGACCTCACGGCGCTTGCCAGAAATCAGAAGCTGGATCCCGTCATCGGACGTGATGATGAGATCCGTCATGCCATTCGTATCCTTTCTCGAAAAACAAAGAATAATCCTTGTCTGATCGGTGAGCCGGGTGTTGGTAAGACTGCGATCGCGGAGGGCTTGGCGATCCGCATTGTGAAAGGTGACGTCCCTGAAAATCTGCGCGGCAGAACACTCTTTTCGCTGGACATGGGCTCGCTTATCGCCGGCGCAAAATTCCGCGGTGAATTTGAAGAACGACTCAAAGCGGTTCTGAATGAAGTGAAAGAAAGCGAAGGCAATATCATTCTTTTTATTGACGAGCTCCACACCATCGTCGGCGCGGGTAAGACCGATGGCGCGATGGACGCTGGCAACCTTCTAAAGCCGATGCTTGCGCGTGGCGAACTGCATTGCATCGGTGCGACAACGCTCGATGAATACCGCAAATATATCGAAAAGGATCCTGCGCTGGAGCGCCGCTTCCAGCCTGTGATGATCGACGAGCCGACCGTGGAGGACACCATTTCCATTTTGCGCGGACTCAAAGAACGCTATGAGGTTTATCACGGTGTTAAGATTCAGGACGGTGCGCTCATCGGTGCGGCGGTGCTTTCGAATCGCTATATTTCTGACCGTTTTCTTCCCGATAAGGCGATCGACCTTGTGGACGAGGCGTGCGCACTTATAAAAACAGAAATGAACTCCATGCCGACGGAAATGGACGAAATTTCGCACAAGATTATGCAGCTTGAGATCGAAGAAGCGGCTTTGAAAAGGGAAACCGATAAGCTTTCGGCAGAACATCTTGAGGAGATCCGTGCAGAGCTTGCCGCACTTCGTGAAACGTTTTCGGGCATGAAAGCGAAATGGGAAAATGAAAAAACTTCCATCGGCAAGGTGCAGAAGATCCGCGAAGAAATTGAAAAAACGAATGCCGAGATTGAAATGGCGCAGAATGCATATGATCTTGCCAAAGCGGCAGAATTGAAATACGGAAAATTGCCGAACCTGCAAAAAGAACTGGAAGAAGAAGAAAAACGTGCGGAATCCGCGAAAAATACGCTCCTGCGCGACCGCGTGACGGAAGAAGAGATCGCAAAAATCATCTCCCGTTGGACGGGAATTCCCGTATCCAAGCTGATGGAAGGCGAAAGGGAAAAACTTCTTCACCTGGACGATATTTTGCATCAGCGTGTCATCGGTCAGGACGAAGCGGTGGAAAAAGTCAGCGAAGCGATCTTGCGTTCCCGCGCAGGCATTGGCGATCCGAAGCGACCGATCGGTTCGTTCCTTTTCCTTGGTCCTACGGGTGTAGGTAAAACAGAGCTTGCCAAAGCACTTGCCGAAGCGCTTTTTGACGATGAACACAATATGGTTCGCATCGACATGAGTGAATACATGGAGAAATATTCCGTGTCCCGTTTGATCGGCGCGCCTCCCGGCTACGTTGGCTATGACGAAGGCGGTCAGCTCACAGAAGCGGTGCGCCGCAAGCCCTATGCCGTCATTCTTTTTGACGAGGTGGAAAAAGCGCACCCCGATGTTTTCAATGTGCTTTTGCAGGTGCTTGATGACGGACGCATCACTGATAGCCAAGGCAGAACCGTGGACTTCAAAAACACCATTATCATCATGACTTCCAACCTTGGATCGGATATGATTCTTGAGGGCATCACCGAAGACGGTGAGATCTCCGAAGAGGCGAGAGCAGGTGTGACGATGCTCCTGCGCCGTTCGTTCCGCCCCGAATTTCTCAACCGTATCGACGAAACCGTTTTCTATAAACCGCTGACAAAAGAGAATATCCGCGGCATTGTAGATCTGCTTCTTGCGGATCTTTCGAAGCGTCTTGCAGACAAACGCATCGGCGTTCGTCTTACCGATGCCGCAAAGGATTTTGTGATCGAAAACGCATACGATCCGATCTACGGTGCGCGTCCTCTCAAGCGTTTCTTGCAGTCGCGCGTGGAAACACTTCTTGCGCGTAAGATCATCGCAGAGGACATCGCTCCCGACACTGTGATCACGGTGGACGCAAAAGACGGTGTTCTGATCGCAACGATATGATATTGTTACCCACGAGGAAATCCTCGTGGGTTTTTCTTTTGAAAAATGCTGATTTTTTTACTTATTTTTATCATTATGTGTTGAAAAAAGAAAGAATAAGTGTTATACTAACTCAGTATAGATTGAAAATTCAACCATTAAAGGGGAAATAGATTTTGGAAAACTTTGAAAAAGAGATTATGAGACGGCGCACGTTTGCGATCATTTCGCACCCTGACGCCGGTAAGACGACACTCACAGAAAAACTTCTTCTTTACGGCGGCGCGATCATGCAGGCAGGTGCCGTAAAAGGTAAGGCGGCAGACCGCCATGCCGTTTCAGACTGGATGGAGCTTGAAAAGCAGAGAGGTATCTCCATCACATCTTCTGTTATGCAGTTCCAGTATGACGGCTATTGCATCAACATTCTTGACACTCCCGGACACCAGGACTTCTCTGAAGATACTTACCGTACACTCATGGCGGCAGACAGCGCCGTGATGGTCATCGACGCGGCAAAGGGTATCGAACCGCAGACAAGAAAGCTTTTCAAGGTCTGCGCGATGAGAAAAATTCCGATTTTTACATTTATCAATAAACTTGACCGTGAAGCAAGAGATCCTTTCGATCTTCTTGATGAACTGGAAAAGGAATTCGGCATCGGCACATATCCGATGAACTGGCCGATCGGTTGCGGTAAAGATTTTAAGGGCGTTTACGACCGTGAAAAACACGCGATCCTCGCTTTCAATGCAAAGAACCGCGGTCAGACAAAGCTGGAAGCGATCGAATGTGATATCACCGATACGGACAAGCTTGATTCCATCATCGGTGAAACCGCAAGGGAAGAACTCTGCGAGCAGGTAGAACTTCTCGACGGCGCAAGCTTTGATTTTGATCTCGAAGCGGTGCGCGCGGGAAAACTTTCTCCCGTATTTTTCGGCTCTGCGCTGACAACTTTCGGTGTTCAGCCTTTTCTTGAAAGCTTCCTCAAAATGACAACCGCTCCGCTTCCCAGAAAAGCGATGGGTGAGATCGTAGATCCCATGTGCGGTGGCTTCTCTGCATTTGTCTTTAAGATCCAGGCAAATATGAACAAGGCACACCGTGACCGCTTGGCATTTATGCGTATTTGCTCGGGCAAATTTGAACGCGGTGCCGAATATTATCATGTGCAGGCAGGCAAAAACATCAAGCTTTCTCAGCCGCAGCAGATGATGGCACAGGAAAGAGAAATCGTTGATGAAGCATATGCCGGTGACATTATCGGTGTATTCGATCCCGGTATCTTCTCCATTGGTGACACCGTTTGCGCACCGAAGATGAAAATTCAGTATGAAGGCATTCCGACCTTCGCGCCCGAACATTTTGCTATGGTTGAGCAGGTGGACAGCATGAAGCGTAAACAGTTTGCCAAGGGTATGAATCAGATCGCGCAGGAAGGTGCGATCCAGATCTTCTTCGAGCCCGGCGGCGGTATGGAACGCGTGATCGTCGGTGTTGTCGGCGTGCTCCAGTTTGAAGTTTTGGAATACAGACTTAAAAATGAATACGGTGTTGACGTTCGTCGCTCCAATCTTTCCTATGAGCATATTCGCTGGATCGAAAATGAGGATTTGAACCCGTCGACGCTCAATATCACCTCCGACACCAAATGGGTGCAGGACTTCCGCGGTAAAAATCTTTTGATCTTTACCAGCGAGTGGAATATTCGTTGGGCACTTGAAAAGAATCCTGGTCTTGAACTTTCCGAGTTCAGCCGTAACTGATATGAGGTGGCAATATGAAAATCGAGATTCAAAAGCTTCGTGAAGATGCGATCCTTCCCACGCGCGGTTCCGCACTTGCGGCAGGCTATGACCTTTATGCTTGCATAGAAAACGATGTGCAGATCGCACCCGGTAAAACGGAAAAGATCGGCACAGGTCTTGCAATTGCCGTTCCCGAAGGCTATTTCGGCGCGATCTTTGCCAGAAGCGGTCTTGCCGCAAAAGAAGGACTTCGTCCTGCAAACTGTGTCGGTGTTGCGGATTCCGATTACAGAGGCGAATACATCGTGGCACTGCACAACGATTCCGACGTTACTCGCACGGTAACACCCGGTGAGCGTATCGCGCAACTTGTGATCATGCCTTTTCTTTCTGTGGAATTTGATGAAAAGGAAAGCCTTAGCGAAACAGCGCGCGGTACTGGCGGCTTTGGAAGCACGGGCAAATAAAGAGGCGTTATCCCCTGAAAACCCCAATATGGAAATTTAAGAATATTATATATTTACAAATATAGCTTTTTGTAGTATAATTATTTTATAGAACAAAAAATCCCAAATCTTGAATGAAGAAGGTAACTTATTTTGAAAAGAAAGATTCTGGTTATCGGCGGAAGCTACATGAACCTGCAGATGAAAGTGAATCCCAAGAGCAAAATGGGAACGACCACTCTCGGCAGTGAATATCGTTACCACCCCTTCGGCAGCTCTGCACTTGCGGCGATCGCAACGGCGAAGCTCGGCGGCGATTGCGTTTTTGCAACTCGTTTCGGTAACGATACCAACGGCAAACGCCTTTATGAATATTATAAAAGCTGCGGCATTCTCACCGATCTTATGAAAAAGGACGAGGTTGCCCAGACAGGCATGAGCATTACGATCTACAGCGATCTGGAAAAACACAGCAACTACGTTTCTCACGGTGCGAACGCGAAGTTCACAAAAGAAGAAATTGACGATGCTTTTATCACGATGCCTGATATGTTCCTCGCTCCCTTGGAGGAGATCGGCTACGAAGCACACACCGTGATGGAATCCGTAGACGAAAACGAGAAAAAAGATGATACCCGTGAGATTCCTGTGGAAGCAGAAGAAAAGAAAGAAGAATCTGCCACAGCTGAGGAAAAAGAGGAAAAGGAAGACGAAGGCGTTTTGATGTCCTCCGATGCGGAAGAAGACGATGACGATGAGGAAGAAGATGAATTTGCTCCTGTGGAAGCAGATAAGAGTATCGCTTCCGAAACTATATCTTCTTATCAGAAGCATGAAAGCCTCGCACTTTATGCATTGCAGAAAGCGGAAGATCGCAATGTGGACATGCTGATGCAGTATACACCTTTTACCTCGCAATTCCCGCTGGAAAGCCTCAAG